>JAFTXB010000292.1 GCA_017461825.1 Clostridia bacterium | reverse complement strand
GAAACGATTCTAAAAGCAAATATATAGCAACAACGGTAGAAGCATTATTAGCGGCAGTGTATTTAGACAATAATGAAGACCTTGGGTTGGTGGTTGAGATTGTAAAGCAGTGGAAGATACTGATTGACAATTCCAGCAAAGCAATCTAATAAAGCGATGATACCTTTTGGCTTTACAACCCCGTTTTTGGCACAAAAATATACCTTTTGTCGTCTTGACCCACATCGAGAGTGTTGTTTGTCTGACGAGAAAATAACAATAAACCCGTAGGGGCTGGCGCCCACGACAGCCCGTAACACGCATTTGAGGCTTCTCGGGACGTCGAAGGCACCGTACCCTACAAAAATCGGTGTTCAAAAACCAAAATGCCTAACATTTTTGTGGGGACAAATGTTACTTTTGAGCCAAACTCGAAAGTTCGTTTTACAGTAGTACGGGATAACATATCGGGAGGAACAAAACATGATTTCCGGTGAAAGAAGCAAATATAAATCTTGGAGCAATCTCAAAAAGCAGATGGAAGGCTTGCTTTGTGACGCGCTCAAGGATAAAATATCTTATTTTTACACGACCTATCGGGAAGTACACGATACTTACGGAAGGGCAACGATCAATTATGAGCGAAAGGAATTGGTTGCTTTTTCTTGGCATATGCGATATGAGCAATGGGAAGATGAATATAAAATTCTCAATACCAACCATGTAGATGTTCAACATTTAGGCAGTATCTCTGCGGTATGGGAAAAGCAAATACAAGTTCATCAGGATTTATTGAAAGAAAAATGGATGCCTGAATGTATACTTTGCGATGGCGATTTTATTTTCGCGGTAACGGAATATCTGAAAACCGATATTACATCAGCCGTTCACTCTGATAACTATATTTTGCGTGTGTTCGCATATATGGACAGGCGAGTTGGAAAAAGAACATTGATAAAAATGAAAGAGGATGCAGACGCATTGCCGGAGTGGGCAAAACAGTTTTACCGTATTCGGTGTGTAGCCGAAGGGTTATAATATGCTATTTATAAAAGGAAACCAATGTAGCTGAAAAATACAATGGATCATCAATATTAACAAAGTTGATTATGAATGATCGGTCAGATCGCTTGAATTTTAAGGAGGAGCATTATGTTTGGTTCCAAAAAGAAAAAAGAGTCAGAATACCAGAGAATTATGGAAGGCTTCAACCGCGAAAAACAGATTGCGCAGGCATATCTTGGGCAGTTGAGAAGAAAAGACCGAAAATATAATTTTCATCTGATTCCTTTGGCGGGGTTTAGTGGAAAATTTATGCCGTTTTCTTCGTATGCGTCGAGCGATTCGATCTCGTTTGAGTGGATCAAGCTCAACGGTCAAGGGGTGAATTTCGGACACAAAGATAAGCTATCTCTGTCCCTAAAGCCCGGAAAATACAAGCTTGAGGTCGGGGTCAAGATCGACCGTTCTTTGGGTCAAGAGGAATACGCCGCATTGCGTGAGCAATATCCCAACGTGGAGGCAAAAGTAAACGACCGTCGATTAAAATATCAGTGTGAGCGCACCTGCAATTTTGTGGTAAACGATACCGACGATTGCTATGTGTTGTATAAGGTGACGGTTGCAACGCATTGGAAGCGGTACTACAATCAGGAGCGCACGGACAGAGAATACGACCGCAACGGCTCTGCGTATTATATCAAAAGACGCTACCATCAGTCCGATCTGGAGGATTATAAGCATTCTTACGAGCTGTATCAAACCTCGCGCGAGGTGATTGCGAGCCTGTGTCATTATTGGGACGTCGATCCCGTTTTATATGACTACCCAAGCGTGGAGCAGCAATATATTGACGCGTGCTTGCAGACATACGGTGCGGAGCTCTGCCAATACAAGGATGCAGAGCCAAAGCCGATCGCACCAAAGCCCACTCCAACACCGACAAAGCCTGCACCCGCACCTGCGCCAAAGCCTGCGCCGTCTGCGTGGAGCAGCAGTACAAGTACATCGTCGGGCGGATGGGCATATCAAACGGTTCCCAAGGCTACGGCAACGCCGAGCGCGACACCAAAGCCCGCACCTGCGCCCAAAGCCGAGCCGCCCAAAATGTCCTCGGGCTCAAACGAGCATATCCTTCCCAATGGGGATAAATATTACGGCGCGCTAAAGGACGGCAAATTTGAGGGCAAGGGAAAATATTATTACCGCCAAAAGGGTTGCGACGGCGATCGTTACGAGGGAGATTTTCACAACGGTATGCGCCACGGAAAGGGCAAGTATGTCTACAAAAACGGTGACCTCTACAGGGGCGAATTCCAAAACGACCAAATGACGGGAATCGGCAAGCTCTATTTTGCCAATGGGAATATTGGGTACTACGAGGGCTCTTTCAAAAACGGCAAATATGACGGAGAAGGGAAATTTCACTATAACGATGATACCCCGCTCTTTAAGGGGACTTTCAAGGACGGAAAGCGTCACGGCAAAGGAAGCTATATCTTTAGTTATTCGCATCGCTACACCTGCGAGTACCAAAACGATCAGCCCGTTGGCGATTACGAATGTCAGATGAGCAACGGCGACGTTTACGTAGGGCAGATCAAGAATTTTAAATATCACGGAAAAGGCAAGTTGACCCAAGGTAGCTCGAAGTACGTATATGAGGGGGAGTTTAAAAACGGCGAATGTGACGGCTTTGGTATCCTGTACGATCCAAACCGCAACAAGGTCTACGAGGGGAATTTTAAAAATGGCCAATATGACGGCTTTGGTATCGGGTACGATCAAAACAACAAGGTCTACGAAGGCAACTATGTGAACGGCTCGCGCGAAGGGCGAGGTCATCTGTGGCTTTCAAGCTGCGAGTACGAGGGTGACTTTGTAAAAGACAGGTTTGAGGGTCACGGTCATTTGTGGCTTTCAAGCTCCGAGTACGAGGGCGACTTTGTGGACGGCAGGCGCGAGGGCTATGGTCATTATTGGCTTGGTGACAGTGAGTACGAGGGCGAATTCCGAAACGACGATCCGCACGGCTACGGAAAATGGATTTATTTTGATAAAAGCACCTACGAGGGAAATCTCGTAAACGGAAAATGTCACGGAAAAGGCGTTTATACCTATCCCAACGGCGACAGATATGAGGGTGCGTTTGTCGATGGCAAAAAAACGGGTATCGGAACCATGTATTTTGCAAACGGAAACCGCTACGAGGGCGAATTCAAGGACGGAAGATTCCACGGCAAGGGAACCTTTTATTACGTGAACGGCAATCGCTTGGAGGGTAGTTGCGTGGAGGGGAATTGGCAAGGAAGAGCCCTTCTTTTCCGCAACGACGGCTCGATTGAGGAGCAGATCTACGAAAATAACGTGATGGTTTCGCAAAAGCCTTTGGAAGAACGCTCGCCCTCAAGGCTCTATCAGTTCCGTACAGTGGCGGGGCTCAATTATTCAAATGTCGTTTATGTAGGAGAAGTGGATGGGCAAACACCCGAGGGCTACGGCTTTTTGATCGATCCCCATGGCGAGTATCTCTTCGTTGGGCAATTTCAAAAGGGAACCGCTCACGGCTTTGGCTTGTATCTTGGGGTCAAATCCCAATGTGTCCGTGCGGGGCAGTTTGAGGGACTGACACTCAACGGCTACGGCGTAGAGCTCCCCCCCGACCGCACCGCCACCTTTGGCAGGTTTGAAAACGGCGTAGTGAAGGAACTGGTTGGAATGGACGTGCTTTTCGATTATCCGTTTGCACCCGTGAACCTGAATTACAATATTCAGCTCACCCCCTGTGTCGGCAGAACGGTTTTTGGACCGATGCTAAACAATTCCCTGCATTATGCGGGGGTGGTGTGCTTTGACAGTGACGTGCGCATCGTGGGGCAGTACGCAAACGGATGGGAAACGGGATTTGGCGTTTACACCTATCCCGACGGCTCGTTTTACGTTGGCACGTTTGCAAACGGTGCCTTTCACGGCTGTGGCATGATGGTCAAAAACGGCTCGTGTAAGTTTGGCAAATGGGAGAATAACCTGTTTATCGGGTGAGCGCATCGGATAGCCATCTATTTTTATGTTTATATGAGGTAAAACCATGAAGCAACCCATTATTGGAATTCTTGCCGAAGTTGATGAGGTATGTAACAACAAAGTGCAAAACAGTTATATTTGCGCGATTGAACGTTCGGAAGGGCTCCCTGTGCTTTTGCCGTACGTTGCGCGAGAGGAAACGGTGGAACAATTTGTTTCGTTTTGTAACGGGATTTTCTTTACAGGCGGAGCGGACATTGAGCCGCGCCGCTATGGGGAAAAGATCAAAAGCACCTGCGGCAGTATCAAGCCGTACCGCGATGAACTGGAATTCAAGGTTTTAAAAAAAGCGATCGCGCAAAAAAAACCGATCCTTGCCATCTGCCGCGGTATTCAACTTGTCAATGTTGCGTTGGGCGGTACGCTCTATCAGGACATTTCCACCGAAATTCAAACAGAACTTTTACATCGTCAGACCGAGCCGAAGAACATGCCTTCTCATGAAGTAAACGTCATGGAAAACACGCCCCTGCACGAGCTGGTAGGGGGAGCGGGGCGGATCACGGCAAACAGCTTTCACCATCAGGCGATCAAGAACTTGGGTGAGGGACTTGCCGTGATGGCAACGGCAGATGATGGCATGGTTGAGGCGGTCTATTTACAAAATGGGCAGTATCTTCGCGCGTACCAATGGCATCCCGAACGTCTGTGCGATATCGATGAGGACAACCGCCGCATTTTTGCCGACTTTATAGAGGCTTGCCGCTAAATTTTGGAGAACCGACATGAAAAGAATTTTACTGAACAACATTCCTTTGGAGCTGCCGCCCGAGATCGCTCGGCTGGTCGAGGGGAGCGCGATCTATGACAGCTCCTGCTCGCCCGAGGCGCGTGTCTACTTTATCGACCGGGACGGGGGCTATTATCTCAAGACCGCACTCGGCGGCTCTCTTGAAAGAGAAGCGCAGATGACAGCTTATTTTCACTCGCTGGGGCTTGGCACAGAGGTATTATACTACTCCAAGGGTGAGCGCGACCTGCTCCTCACGGCAAGGATGCGCGGTGAGGATTGCACCCACGCCATCTATCTGGACGATCCCAAACGCCTTTGCGACACGCTTGCCGAGCAATTGCGCCGCTTGCATGAGACTGCCCCCATTGGCTGTCCGATGCCGAATAGAACCGCCGAATATATCGCCATGGTGGAAGAAAATTACCGCACGGGCAACTATGACAAATCGCAATTTCCCGACAGCTTTGGATACCGAAGTGCGGAGGATGCCATTCGGGTGTTTGACGAAGCGAAGTCTCTGTTAAAATGCGACACACTCCTGCACGGAGACTACTGCCTGCCAAACGTCATGCTGGACAACTGGGCGTTTTCGGGCTTTATCGATCTCGGCAACGGCGGCATTGGCGACCGCCATATCGATCTCTTTTGGGGCGCGTGGACACTGTGGTTCAATCTCAAGACCGACCGCTACCGAGATCGCTTTTTCGATGCCTACGGCAGAGATAAGATCGACGAGTCGATGCTACGGGTGATCGCCGCGGCAGAGGTGTTTGGATAAAAGATCGATTATTTCAAACTCTTTTTTGAGAAGGGAAGTGATACTGTGAAACTGCTTTTTCATGCGCTTGTAAAATTTGTTTTGGGGCTTGTTTTGATCGGATTGCTCCTGTTTTTACCTGCCTTTACGTTTGATTATTTTGGGGCATGGCTGTTTCTTGGGCTATTGTTTATTCCTATGCTGATCATGGGGACCGTTTTGTTTATAAAGGCACCTGCGTTGTTGGAAAAGCGATTGAACAATCGGGAAAAAGAAAAAGCGCAACAGGGTGTCATTGCGCTGTCGGGCTTGCTGTTTCCCGTGGGATTTGTTTTGTCGGCATTGGATTTCCGATTTGGATGGTCTCGGGTTCCTTTGTGGCTCGTGGCGCTTGCCTCGTTTTTGTTTCTCATCGGCTACGCCATGTATGCCGAGGTCATGCGCGAGAACGCCTATCTTTCGCGCGTTGTGGAGGTGCAAGAAGGGCAAAAGGTTATCAGCACGGGGCTTTACGGCATCGTGCGACATCCCATGTATCTGGCAACGCTGCTCATGTTTTTGCCCTTGCCGCTCATTCTCGGCTCGTTTTGGGGGCTCTTACCGTTTGCGCTTTATCCCGTTGTGACCGTCATTCGCATTATCAATGAAGAAAAGGTCTTGACCGAGGGGCTCAACGGCTATGCGGAGTATAAAACCAAGGTGAAATATAGGCTCATTCCGTTTGTTTGGTGAGCAGTTTTAATAAAATAGGAGATGTCTGCCATGATCTACACCCCACTGACAAAACGCGCAATGAAAATTGCTTTTGATGTCCACCGCGAACAGGTTGACAAAAGTGGCTTGCCCTATGTCTTTCATCCGTTTCATCTTGCGGAGCAGATGCAGGATGAGCTGACGGTTTGCACGGCACTTTTGCATGACGTGATAGAAGACACACCCATGACACTGAAAGAGCTTGCTGAGGCGGGATTCCCGAAAGAAGTGCTCGACGCACTGGTGCTTTTGACGCACGATGATGCGGTTCCGTATATGGACTACGTTCAAAAAATTGCCGCAAACCCAATCGCAAAGGCCGTCAAGCTTGCCGATCTTGCCCACAACAGCGATCTTTCCCGCCTTGATACGGTGGATGATTACGCACTGACACGTGCGCAAAAATACCGTGAGGCGATTGCTTTTTTGCAAGGAAGCTGAAATAAAACAGGAGTGACGAAACGATGAAAAAGCTGGATTTTATCTTCGATACCGACGTTGGCTCGGATTGTGACGATATGATGGCGCTGACCTATCTGGTCTATGCCAAGCGAAATCTGAATATCAATTTAAAAGCCGTGACCTATTCGCACAACTGTCCGCATGCGATCGCGGCGATCAAAGCCTTTTTCAAGGATCTTGGAGAGGAGATCCCCCCAATCGGTCGGATGCCTGCCGAGCCTGTGGAGAAGGATAATTACAGCCGTGCCGTGGCAAGAAAATTTGCCACAGAGGAGGACTATGCTCCTGTGCCCGATGCCGTGTCAGTCCTGCGCCGCGCCTTGGCGGACAGTGAGGGAGCGATCCTTTGCGCGGTAGGTCCTTTTACCAATATTGCGGCACTTCTCAAAAGTCAACCCGACGAGATCAGCACGCTTGACGGTGTTGCGTTGGTACGCGAAAAATGCGCCAAGGTGGTGGTGATGGCGGGCAGATTTACCCCTGAGCCCGATGGGACCCTCCATCCCGAGTGGAACGCTTTGGTCGATCCCGCCGCCACACAAGCAATGGTGGAGCTTTGCCCCGTTCCGCTGATCTTCTCGCCCTTTGAGTTGGGGTGGAACATGATCACGGGTGGACCGATGATGGAGAAATACGGTGAGACAACACCGCTTTCCATGGCGTTTGTCAAATATTCCAACACGAGGGCACACGGCGGCAGACATTCTTGGGATCCCGCCACGGCGGTTTATGCGATCGAAGGCGAAAAGGACTTTTTCGTTATCGAAAAGCGCGGCAGGGTGATGGTTGACGCCGATGGCAAAACCGTTATGACCGAGGATGAAAACGGATTTCATAGCCTTCTTGCGGTCAAAACAGATGATTCCATGAACGAGAAACAAAGCAAGGATCGCGTTGCCGCCTATATTGACGGGTGTGCCATGCGTGTATATGAACGCTGAAACAAAAAAGGGGGTGCGTTCTTTTTATGAAATACCGAGTAGTGGGATGGACATGGTTTGAAGATCCTCAATTTCCTTGTAGCGAGATCAGGTCGACTGCGGAATGGAGTGCGATCGTTGACGAGATTCGAAAACACAAATACCTATTTACGGGGATGCAGCATCAGGAGTGGGACGGCTGCACACCGGTGTTAAACGACGGTAAAAAGCGGCTTTGCTCACACCGTGAGTGGGGAGCTTTGATGGCGGATGCATATGGGGATACCGATAGAATGGCGTATTCTTACTATGCCTTTGGATACTTTGATAAAGAGGATGCCAACATTCCTGAGGAGAGCTTTTTGCAGGATTTTATCCCCGAGGAGATCGAAAACGAGCATTTTGAGGTTGAGGTCGGCCCTGAGGTTTTTGCGCGGTCGGAACGCAAAAAAATCATTTTTATGAATGATCTTGATGCACTGCGCTATCTGGGGCGGGGGGATACACTTACACTGACCTGCGGCGATCGCCGCGCCTCCTATCTTGTTGAGGATCTCGGACGGTGGAAATATACACGCCGCCGCGACCTGGCTTATACCTATGAGCTTGAAACCCCTTATAAGCTGGCGATCAAGCGAAAAAAACTCCCGCGTGCGGAACAGAAATAAATTACGATAAGAGGGGAGAAATTTTGAAAGTTGAAAACTGATTTTGTTCTGGAAAACGGGACGCTTGAAAAATATCTCGGGCATGATTCGCATATTGTGATCCCGCGTGAAGCTGATTGCATCGGCTGGGAGGTCTTTCAAAATTGTGATTTTATTGAAAGCGTGGAGATCCACGGCGGCATCTCCGAGATTGGTGGCAGTGCCTTTGCGGGGTGTTCCGCGCTCAAAAGGATAACGCTTGGTGAGGGGATCACCTTTATCGCTTGGAATGCTTTTGCCGGCTGTACCGCGCTGGAGGAGATCGACCTGCCAATAAGTTTGGATTGCATTGCGGGGGACGTGTTTCGCGGCTGTACGTCGCTTAAACGGATCGTGATCCCATACTATATCAAGGATCTGCCGCCGTCGGTCTTTGAGGGCTGTACATCTCTGCGTGAGGCCGAGCTTGGCTATGGGATGAAAAGGCTCCAATGGTCGGCATTTGAGGGCTGTACCTCGTTGGAGACCGTCAAGATCCCCGCAACCGTGAGGGAGATCGAGGATGAGGTTTTTCAAAATTGCCCAAAGCTGACGATTTGTGCGCCAATAGGTTCGTTTGCCGAACTCTACGCCAAAGAGCATGGAATCACCTTTTATGAGTGGATCGCGTCTCCCGTTCCGCCTGTTATCTTTGAAATCAAAGACGGCGTGCTGCAAAAATATCGTGGGGCATCGGCGCAGGTCATCATTCCCGACGGAGTGTGCGAGATTGCAGACAAAGTGTTTTTTGAGCATGATGAGATCAAAAGCGTGTCGTTTCCGAAAAGCCTGAAGAAAATTGGTGTGCAGGCATTTGGAAGCTGTACGGCACTGTCCGAGATCAGAGGGGGCGAAGCTTTGACGGATATAGAAGAAGCCGCATTTATCGATTGCAGATCGTTGACAAATTTTAAAATTCCGGAAGGGCTCACCGAGTTAAAGCCCTATGTGTTTGGCGCAACCGGGCTTCAAAAGATCGTGATTCCAAAGGCACTTGAAACAATTGGGGCAAATGCTTTTTCACATTGCCATGCGATAGAGCAGATAGAGCTTCCCGATACGGTTCGGAGGGTCGGGGAGGGTGCGTTTTTTCAATGTGAAAATCTGCGCCGTGCAAAATTGCCGCAATCGATCGAATGCATTGAAAAATATCTGTTTAGTGCTTGCTCGGCGCTTGAGCACATTGAGATTCCCTCAAGTGTGACGGTGATCAACAAAGGCGCGTTTTCGTCCTGTAAAAGCTTGAAAACGTTTTTGGTTCCCAAAAACGTGAAAAAGATCTGCGAAGAGGCGTTTTCTTATTGTGAGAATTTAGCCAATGTTAGGGTAGAAAATGGGCTTGAGATCATTGAGCCGCGTGCCTTTTGCTATTGCCGTTCCTTGACGGATGTCAAATTGCCCGCAAGCGTGCACGAGATCGGTCATTTTGCTTTTTTGCGAGCTTGCCGCGAATTGAATGTGCAGGCACCCGATGGGAGCTATGCCGCTGAGTATGTTAAAACGATGCGGTTTTAAATCAACGGTTAAATCAAAAAATAAAAATGATAAAGGAAAAAACAAAATGAGTATTATTGAAACAAAGATTGAGATTGGAGTAAAAAAGCCTTTTCGTGTTGTTCATATTTCGGATACGCATTTGACGTATGCCGATATGCGCGACGGAGAGCGAAAGGTGGCACTGGCGGAACGTCGAAGCCAATATTTCAAAGAGGCAGAGGACACATTGGCGTTGGCGGCAGAAACGGCAAAGCGCTATGATGCGCCGATCCTGCACACAGGGGATCTCAGCGATTTTGTATCGGTTGCCAATCTCGAACGTGTTAAGCAATACGTTGAGAAAACCGATCTGTTTATGGCGGCGGGGAACCATGAGTTTTCGCTTTATGTTGGAGAAGCCAAGGAGGATGCCGCTTACCGCAACCAAAGCCTTGCAAAGGTACAGGCGGTCTATCGCAACGATATCAGAGCGTCGTCCCGTACGGTAGAGGGTGTCAATTTCATTGCGCTTGACAATGGCTATTATCAGTTTGACGCTGAGGTGCTCGCTTTTTTGAAGAAAGAGGTGGAAAAGGGACTTCCGATCGTGTTGATGATGCATACTCCGCTGTATGAGCCGGCTCTGTATCAAAAGGCTCTCGGAGCCAAAAAGAAAGGCTCCGCATATCTCATAGATGTTTCCGAAGAGCTGATGGAGCGTGACTATGATCCGCGCCATTTTGCCCAAAAAGCAGATGCTGTTACACACGAGATTGTGGAATACATCGTTTCACAGCCCTTGATCAAGGCGATCGTATCGGGACATTTGCATTTTGATTTTGAAAGCAAGGTTGCGGACCGCATCTCGCAGGTCGTAACAAGCTGTACGACCGTCCGCGTGATTGAGTTCGTTTAAGAAAACAAAAAAGCTACTAAAAAGCAAGTAATTTTGCGCCGTATGAGCGAGAATTGCTTGCTTTTTATTTCTTTTTTTGAAATCGCGGATCGTTTATGAGCAACTCCAAAACAAGTGTACCGCCAAGCGCAACAAAAACCGATGCCGTAATATATTCAAGTAACGGTGCATAATCAAAAGCTGCTTTTACAGGATCTGTGGCGCGGGCATCTTGGTAGGAGAACAGCAAGACCAGTGCTGCCAAAAGTGTCACAAACATGGCAATGCGCAAATACCCTTGCGCGAGTTTTCCAGGGATATGTAGGCTTGATTTTTTCATGAATTCATCTCCTTTTTTGTATATTTATTCATTTTTTCAAAAATGAATATTTTTTATCTATATTATTATAACATAATGCGGCCTCGCTTGTAAATACAAACCTTTTGCCATTCCCACCGTTATTATGAATAAATAGAAATATAATGCATAAATGCTTGTTTTTCTTGATTCCTTTATTTTGAACCATATGAAAAAATGAATATTATAATATTAAAAAAGAGAAAATATTCATATCGGCTTAAAAAGCGTGTCGTTTTTTGTCAAAAACAGATTATTTTATTGGTGATTTTTGACAAATGGAATCGAAATCCGTAATTATTGGCTTTCACGCGCTATGCTATACTGGAGGCACCGCAGTATCACTTGGCGGAAAACGACCGGATCGGTCTATAAAAACAGGAGGTCATTATGACAACAAGAGAACAAACAGCCCAACAGCCGCAGGTCTTGCTTAAGCAGACACATCGCTTTTGTATCGGACAGAGGCTGGACTACATTTTATACGGATGCGCGGACGGAAAATGGGATCGGTTCCGCATAACTGTAAAGGGCTTTGGAGAGGAGGCGGAGACCGAATTTTCAAACGACCTTTTATCTGCGCTGCTTCTGTTTGACAGGCTTGTTGAGGGTGATGTGCCGCCCTGCGCCTTGGACGAGATCGTCAAAGATCGGCTCGGTTGCTGAGACGATAAAGGAAATATTACAAAAGGTCTTTACATTTCTTGAAAAATATGGTATAATACTGTAAAGCGTACCAAAGGTGCGCAATAGTCAGTAACGAACGGTAAAGGAAGGTACAGACTATGAAATGTCCGGGATGCGGATATCCGGAAAGCAAGGTTATTGATTCTCGCCCTGTCACCGAGGGGAACAGCATTCGACGCAGACGCGAATGCCTCGCTTGCCAAAAGCGTTTTACAACCTTTGAGGTCATCGAAACGGTGCAGATCATTGTCATCAAAAAGAATGGCGGCAAGGAGCTTTTTGACAAGCAAAAGCTGCTTGCGGGCGTTTTGAAGGCAACCGAAAAAAGGCCTGTGGATGCATTGCGTTTGGTGGATGATCTGGAGGCGGAGCTGCAAAATTCTTTGCGGCAGGAGGTCAGTTCTACCGAGATTGGCGAAATGGTAATGGAAAAATTAAAGGAGCTGGACAAGGTGGCATATGTGCGCTTTGCGTCGGTTTATCGGGAGTTTAAGGATATTGAAACCTTTCTTGCCGAGCTCAACGGACTCAAGGACCGTTCCGCAAAGGAATGAGTGTTATGTGGAATCCCTGGCACGGCTGTCACCGTGTCAGCGAGGGATGCCGCAACTGCTATGTTTACCGTATTGATGGAACTCACGGCAGGGAGAGCGGCGAGGTTTCGCTCAATTCCGATTTTCTGCTCCCATTACGCGAGAGCCGTGAAGGCTGGAAAATGAAATCGGGCGAGCGGGTATACACCTGTTTTTCGTCCGATTTTTTAATTGCCGAAGCTGACGAATGGCGGCGGGATGTTTGGCAAATGATGCGCGTGCGACAAGATCTGCATTTTGTGTTTTTCACCAAGCGAATCGAGCGGCTAAAAGCTGTCTTGCCCCCTGATTGGGGCGAGGGGTATGAGAATGTGACGGTTGGCTGTACCTGCGAGAATCAAGCACGAGCCGACGAGCGGTTGCCGATCTTTTTATCGCTTCCCATTATGCACCGTCTCATTATATGTGAGCCGCTTTTGGGCAGAATTGACCTGCGTCCGTATCTTGACCGCGGCAAAATCGAAGAGGTTTCGGCGGGCGGAGAATCGGGCGAGGGGGCAAGGGAATGTGATTTTGCATGGGTTATGGAATTGCGTGATGCTTGCGCCGAGGCGGGTGTGCGCTTTTCCTATCATCAAACAGGTGCGCTTTTGCGGCGTGACGGTAAGCTTTACCGAATTCCGAGGTGTCAACAGAAAGAACAGGCAAAACGCGCGAGGATCGATGTTTTATAAAATATTTATATAAAGAAGGAAACGCAATATGAATACATATGTATTAAAGAATGATCAATTGACAGCAACCTTTCAAACGCTTGGCGCCGAGTGCGTCTCGGTCAAGCGAGGAGAATGTGAATATATCTGGCAGGGAGATCCCACCTATTGGAAAGGAAAGGCTCCCATGCTGTTCCCGATCTGCGGCAGACTGTTTGGCGGAAAATACTCCTATGGCGGCAGGACCTATGAGATGACCAATCACGGCTTTATGCGCAATGTGGAGTTTGCTTTAAAATTGTTGGGCGACGACTGTATTGTTTTTGAGTTGGAATCCAATGATTTTACGCGCGCGCAATTTCCGTTTGATTTTAAGCTCACCGTAACGCACCGATTGGAAGGGGAGAAGATATCCACCGAGGTTGCGATCCGCAATACGGGAGACACCGTTATGCCGTGTACCTTTGGTGAGCACCCCGGTTTTAATGTTCCGCTTGAGGGTGAGGGCGCGTTTGAGGATTACGTGTTGGAGTTTGGTGAGGCGTGCAGTCCCGATGAGATCGTGATGACCGATACCTGTTTTCTGACAGGGAAGCACCGCGCGTATCCGTTGGCAGACGGCAAAACCCTGCCTTTGCGTCACAGCTTATTCAATATTGATGCCATCTTTCTCGCGCGTGTTGCCGATAGTGTGACGCTGAAATCAAAAACCACCGAGCGCTCCGTCACCCTTTCATATCCTCAAATGCCGTATCTCGGGATATGGCACGCACCGCGCACAGATGCTCCTTACGTGTGCATTGAGCCTTGGTGCGGACTTCCCGCTTATGACGGAGAAACCGACGATTTTGCAATCAAGCCCGATATGTTCCGCTTGCAGGCGGGAACAGAGAAAACAATCACTTTTGAAATAGCTTACCGTTGACAGAGTAAGGCTTGTTTCTTCAAAAAATGATTTGACACCCCCGAAATTGAAGCAAAAACGGGCAAAAACGAAAGAAAACGAGAGATTTGAGGGTGCTAAATCAAAATAATCAAAATTTTTTTCAAAAAAGGCTTGACAAGCACGAAACCTTGTGCTATAATATGCAAGCATGAAAAATTATGTTTATTTTTAGTATGGAGGAAACACTACAATGTCCACATTTATGCAGAAAAAAGAAGCAGTAGTTCGCAAGTGGTACATTCTGGACGCAGCAGGAAAGCCCCTCGGCCGCACCGCTGTTGCCGCAGCAGATCTTCTTCGCGGCAAAAACGAGCCTGAATTCACCCCCCACGTTGACTGCGGAAACTTCGTTATCATCGTAAACGCCGACAAGGCAGTTCTCACGGGTAACAAAATGGAGCAGAAGTACTACTACCATCACTCGGGTTATATCGGCGGCATGAAGGCTGTTCAGGCAAAGACCATGATGGCAACCAAGCCCGAGAGAGCAATGGAGCTCGCAGTTAAGGGTATGCTCCCCAAGAACACCCTCGGCGACAAGGCTTTCACCCGCCTCAAGGTTTACGCCGGTGAGGCTCATAAGCACACGGCTCAAAAGCCCGAAGCTTACGAGTTTTAATTGAGAGAAAGGAAGGACAAAACAGATGTATACAAGTTCTAAGCCCTATTTCTACGGCACCGGCAGAAGAAAGAAGTCCGTTGCTCGCGTACGCATCGTACCCGGCACCGGCGCTATCACCATCAATAAGAGAGACATCGATGATTACTTCGGTCTTGAGACTCTGAAGCTCATTGTTAACCAGCCCTTTGGCGTAACCGGAACCGAAGGCAAGTTCGACATTATCGCAACCGTAAACGGCGGCGGTATTGCAGGACAGGCAGGCGCGATCCGCCACGGTCTGGCACGTGCCCTCGTCGCAGCAGACGCAGAGTACAGACCCGCCCTCAAGGCAGCAGGCTTCCTCACCCGCGATCCTCGTATGAAGGAAAGAAAGAAGTACGGACTCAAGGCAGCACGCCGTGCTCCTCAGTTCTCCAAGAGATAATTTCGACCGAAGGTCGAAATCTGCAAAAATGCTCCGCATCTGCGGGGCATTTTTGTTATCTCTTGGACGAACTGAGGTGCAAATGAAGCACACCTGCGGTGTATGAAAAATGAAGTCGCAACTGCGTTGCTATGAAGCGTGGATTCGCCACATGAAGGAGCTGGGTGTGCTTCGCTTCATAGAAGCCGTAGGCTTCTGCTTCATGCTCGCGTGCGAGCACTTCATATTTGCGAAGCAAATGTTTCATTTTTTCGCCGTCCTATTTACTTTTTGCCGTTTTTATGGTATAATCTAACTAATCGATAAACTTGAATTTGACGAGGAGGATATTTAGATGAAAAAGTTAATAACATTAGTTTTATCTTTGGTTTGTATAGTTTCTTTTAGTGCATGTAATTCACAAGAAGTGCCCGCTACTTCTGATGAACATGCTATCTCTCCTTCTCTCTTAACCTGCTTTACTGCGGAACAATCAAGTTGGGCAAAGCCCGATTTGGAGATATCTAAAGAGCAGGCGGAGTTTATCATTGGGATTTGGAATGATAGTGAGTGGGAAAATGATATAACCAAAACTGCATATGACTATGTATTTCGTGGTGACAACATAGAAGTACGTTATTGTTATGACGAAGGAATATTTAACGATGTTATAAATAACAAACACGTTATTCTTTCGGATGATATTCGCGAACAAGTAAATAAGACAGTTGATAAATTTGTTGTTTTACCAATTATAGATTAATTTGACCAATTTCAATTTGTTGAGCTGAATAGGCGTTGAATATTGGTGTAATTTTGGTGCAAATTTGGTGCAACACTTTATGCGACGATACTCACGATGTTCACGATATCGCACGAAATCACACGATAAATGCACGATATCACACGTATTTCCACGATATTCACGATATCAAACAGTATTGCTAAAACTCCAAGAGATAATTACCCATTTGGGATTATTTCGATATACAAAAAGCTCTGTTTCGGCAGGGCTTTTTGTTTTTCGTAGGGCGGTGGCTTGCTGCCGCCGTTTCTTTTTGAGATATTTGATTGCGGCGGGAGACAAGCCCCCGCCCTACATTGATAGGCGATTCAATTTGTAAAAACCCCGCCGTCCTATTTACTTTTTGGGATTTTTATGTTATAATGATCTTGATTGGGTGTCTAATCGATAAACTTGAATTTATAGGTGATATAATGAATAAAAAAGTATTGGCAATATTTTTTGCAGTGTTAGCAGCAGGACTATATGCAATAAATATTCCGTTATCAAAATTACTGCTAAATTATATAGAACCGACTATGATGGCATCCTTCTTATACTTGGGTGCAGGTTTTGGAATTGGTATCGTTTTTCTGGTTACGAGAAAGAAAACGAATGATACGAGTGAAAAGATAAACAAGAAGGATATGCCCAATGTAATCGGTATGATCATATTGGATATAATTGCGCCTATTTTGCTGATGTTCGGTTTGCTTGACAGTGCATCCTCCAATGCATCGTTGTTAAATAATTTTGAAATTGTATGTACCTCTTTGATAGCTTTGTTAGT
>JAFTXB010000291.1 GCA_017461825.1 Clostridia bacterium | reverse complement strand
GGATCTCTTTCTTGATATAGCCGCCGAGGAGCTTGGTCATATGGAGATGGTGGCACAGACTATCAATCTTCTTAACGGTCACGACGTGGACGCCACCCAGGTGCAGGCAGGCGAGGTGCAGACGCACGTTCTGCTTGGACTCAATCCCGGGCTTATCAATTCTTCGGGCTATTCCTGGACGGCGGATTACGTGACCGTCACGGGCGACCTGTGCGCCGATTTGCTCTCCAACATCGCATCCGAGCAGAGAGCCAAGGTGGTTTACGAATATCTCTATCGTCAGATCGAGGACAAGAAGGTACGCGAAACTATAGATTTTCTTCTCAATCGCGAGGAGGCGCACAATCAGATGTTCCGTGATGCCTTCAACAAGGTGCAGGAAACGGGATCGAACCGCGATTTCGGTACGACCAAGGCGGCAAAGATGTATTTCTCAATGTCGAACCCCGGACCGAATACGTTTGCGACAGGCGAGACACACGCGCCGTCGTTTAAGTAAATTACAAAAGTCACCGTCATTGTTTGTCGGTGACTTTTGTAATTCGAGAAAACAGCTTGTCCTTATCGATTTTTTAATAAATTAAGCTAAATTTTGGTAAAATTACGTGTTGTTGCTCTTATATGATAGCAGGATGGCGATTTTTGAGCGTTTTGCCGAAGTGCGGAAAAGCCTTATTTTACAAGGGGTTTCGGTGCTTTTTTGATAAAGGTTGCATTTGCGGGATTGCAGCATCTGCTGCCAAGTCCTCGTTAAGGTCTGCAATGATATCACCCTTTACGGCGATATATTTCATGTCGTAGGGAACACCGCTTGCCGCCACGGGATAGACGCCCGTTGTATGGTCAACGAAATAGGTGGCAAAGGGCGTGCCGGCAATGTCCTCCTCCTTGAGGTTTCTTGTCAGCTGGTATACGATCGCTGCGATCATCTCCAGATGCGCCAGTTCCTCGGTTCCGACGTCGGTCAAAATTCCCGTTACTTCTTTGTAGGGCATCGAATAACGCTGGTTGAGATAGCGCATGGACGCCCCCAATTCACCGTCGGGGCCTCCCAGTTGCGTGATGATCAGCTGGGCAAGCTGAGGGTTGGGATTTTTGATCTTTACAGGGTATTGCAATTTTTTCTCATAAGTCCACATAAGCTATTGCTCCTTTCCCTTACTCAGTTTGCGTCATGTTCCCACGGCCAGGGATTGTTGACCCAATCCCATGAGGTATGGCTTTTGTTGCCATACATGTTAATGGGGCCGCAGGCTTTTTCGTACTCTTCCATGACCTCTTTGCGTTGCTCGATCAACTGATGGTAGTAATCAAGCGCTTGCTGATTGTCGGGGTAGGCATCCAAATACAGCACTGTTTCTTGAATTGCAAAATCCAGTGCTCGCAACATTTTCATTTTGTCACGGCAGTTGCCGTGGCACATGTTACACGTATTGTTATAATTGTTTGGTCTCATCATAATCTTTTTCCCGCATTTATTTACTCATGCGGTTTTTGCCCTCCATTCCTGTGGATTTTCTGACTACCTCAAGGGGAAGGACCAATTCGGCAAAAATGGTGCCTTTTTCAAGCCCGACGGAGGGGTCAAGTAAATTCTGCCAACATTGACGAGGGGCATAGACCATCGACAGAGCGGGCGCATGGACGTGGGTTGGGCAATCGCCATTCATATGGTTGTCGCTTTTTCTTGCTGTCCCATCACAGGCTGTACGGTTGTTGCTGTAGTCGGGGAGTGTGGGGCGGGGAGCGGTATTCATGACCGGAACCGTTCCTATCAACTCACCGCCAATCATGCGTCGCAAGAACTCATCGTTCGCGCGACCGTTAGCGGCGCGTCTGTTTCTTTCGGAATACATGGGAAAGAACTCCTTTCATTTTGTCGCGTGCCAAGTTATACTCTCGGCTATTTTCAGTGTATGCCGAGCTGTCGGAAAATGTCAAAATTTGAATGGCTTGATCACACAAAAAATATATAAGTTAAGAAAAGTGTGTATTTTTATAATATTTGGTTTAAAAAAATGTAAAAAGCGATTGACAAATAACATTTTTTATGGTACAATGTTATGAAAGGAGGATTGAATATGGAACGCAAGATATATAAAGACCTGCTCGCTTGGAAGAACAGTGCTGAACGAAAGCCTTTGATCTTGCAAGGGGCAAGGCAGGTTGGTAAAACATATATTGTAAATTATTTTGCAGGAAGGGAATATTCTAACAGTATTTATTGCAATTTTGAAAAGGACACAGGACTTCACGATTTTTTCAAGACTCTGAATCCCGAGACAATTCTCAAAAAATTGGCATTGTATAAGAGAAGAGAGATCTTTCCCGAAAACACCTTGATCATTTTTGACGAGATCCAAGCGTGTCCGGAGGCGATCACCTCGCTGAAATATTTTAACGAGGAAGCAAATAACTATCATATTATCGCGCTCGGTTCTTTGCTCGGCGTTTCAGTCAATAGGGAAAATTTTTCTTTTCCGGTAGGAAAGGTTCAGTTTATGACCCTTTATCCGCTTGACTTTGAGGAATATCTGAAGGCAAGAGGTGAACAGGGGTTGGTTGATATGATTCGTGACTGCTATGTGCATAATGCACCCCTTGACAGTGCTTTTCATGAAAGAGCACTTGACTATTACAAGGAATATCTGTTTATCGGCGGTATGCCCGAGGCTGTAGAGGAATTTGGAAAGAACCGCAACCCCGAGCTTGTTCGCATCATTCAGCAAACGATCCTTGAATCCTATCAAAATGATATGGGAAAGTATAACAAACAGAGCGAGATTCCAAAAACTCGGATCGTGTATAAGAATATCAGCACACAGCTTGCAAAGGAAAATAAAAAATTTCAATATAAAAATATAAAGCAAGGTGGCAGAGCCTCCGAGTTCGAAGGGGCGATTGAATGGCTTTGCCTTGCCGGTATTGCAAGTCAGAACTATCGCATCGAACAGATCATGCTACCGATGAACGCTTATCGCTCGTTGTCCGATTTTAAGTTTTATATGAATGATGTTGGATTGTGCGGCGCAAGTCAAGATATTCATTATGAGGATATCTTGGGTGAAAATCCGTTGTTAGACAATTTCAAGGGTGGGCTTACCGAGAACTATGTATTTAATCAGTTGATTACGAATAGATTGAGTCTCTATTATTGGACGAGCGGCAGTCAAGCAGAGGTGGATTTTATCACACGTCTTGGGAATGATATTATACCGATTGAAGTCAAAGCAAAGATCAACAATCGGTCAAGAAGTCTCGGCGTATATGTAGATCGCTTCAAGCCGACATATTCCATTCGCATTTCGCAAAAGAATTTCGGTTTTGAAAATAACATTAAATCGGTTCCTCTTTATGCTGTATTTTGCATTGAATAAATTGAATAAAAATCTTTCAAAAAACTATTGACATTGACGCGGCGTCAAGTGGTATAATATAGGTGATGAAAGGGGCGAGAATATGGAGCCGATCAAAATTCAAGAGCTTTGCCGACGCTTTGGGGTCAGTTCGCGCACACTCCGACATTGGGAGGACCAAGGGTTGTTATCCAGCGTGCGTGTTGGATCGGGTGCGATTCGCGCCTTTGATGCTGCCGAGTGCGAACGATTGGAGAAGATCCTTTTTCTCAAACGGTTGGATCTGCCGCTCGGGGTGATACGTTCGATCCTTACGGACGGTGCCGACGTAGGCGCGATTCTGCGGGAGCAGAGGGTGTATCTCGCTTCGCGTGCCGCGGAGATGCGCAAAAGGATCGCACTGCTGGAAAAGGTCTTGGTCTGTATAGATGCAGACAAGGATATTTTTGATTCCTCACTTTTTCGGGATGATAGGACAACTGCCATCGATGAAGCCGATTTTTCGGTGGCAAAGCTGTGCGTCAACTCTTTTTTGCGTGAGGATTTTGAAACGACGCATCATTATTTCGGAAAGCGTATTGCATCCTATATGCCGCCCAGTATTCTGCGGTACGCATGGCATGAGCATGTGGATCCGTTAGGCACTTTTGAGGCTGTGGAAAAAACAGAACGCAAAAACGACTCTGTTTTTGTCGTCTTGCAATATGAAAAGGGCAGGGCGATCGTACAATTTGTATTTACCGAGCACCAAGTGTCGGGCTTTTGGCTGACCTATGACGCGGAAGGGAGCAATTTGATATGAAAAACTTTTACATTGAGGATTGGTTGTTGGAAAACGGAGTTTCTCCGGTAGTGGTGATTCTGTTTGTTCTATTGGGGATCATCCTTCCTTTGATTATTGTGCGGCTTCGGTATGCAAAAAAACGTCGCAATGTTCATGAAAAGGAGGATTGACCGCGTGGGGCACATCTTTTATTATGCTGTAACCGTTCTTTTCAATATAATTGCCTTGATCTTTTTTCGCGCACATATCAATCTCACAGCAGCATCGGCGGTTCCGCTGTTTTTGCTTGGATTAACGATTTTTCAGTCGGCATATTTTTATAAAAACAGAAGCAAGCATGACTTTAACACCTGTAATACAACAGATTTGAACGACGACGAGTGGGAGAACCTGTCACTTTACATGAGCCGATCGTATCGCATTTGTATCCCTCTGTTTTTGCCGATGGTCTTCTTCTTTTCAACGCTTGTCAAAACGCTTTTGTCGGTGCTTGTATTTATGATCGCATTTACGGGTGGAGCTGTCTTTTTTCGTTTGTGCCACAGCAAGTCATTTCAAGCTCGCATGAAGCAGGAGAGCCACGAATTGGAGGAGCAGAAGAAAAAGGAATCACTTGGAAAATTCAAATAGTATAAGTGAATATTTACTAATAGTAAAAAAACAGCTGAAAATACGGGACAGAACAAACTTCATACAATATCTACATACGTCTTTTAATAAGTTTTTGAAAGGTGTCGGAAAACTTTTTTCAAAAAGTTTTCTGACAAAAAAGCAAAAGCCCGTCCTGCGTGTTTGCAAGACGGGCTGATTTTATGCCAATATGTATTTTTCGGGGGTGGGATCGGTAAAGAGCTTGTTGAGGTCTTGATCGGATATTACATAGTCGATATCGCGCACGTTTCCTTGGTAAAAGATCGATGTGCGATTCCATTTGCTGCTGTCACAAAGCAGAATACGCCGACGGGCATTTTGCATCATGATGTTGCGTATCGTGACCTCTTCGGAATAACAATCGAAAAAGTCTCCGTCCGCATTGACCGACTGTACCGAAAAGATGGCAACATCGGCACGCATCTTGCGCAAGAAGTCCTGCGCGCATCCACCTACCAACACGCCTTTGTTTTCGGGGGAAAGATTTCCTCCCGTGCAGTAAGCTTTAATGTCATAACGCGACAGACAGCTCATGATATCCACACTGTTGGTTACAACCGTAACACCGCTGATAGCAGGGAGAAGCTCCGCAACAAAGTAGGCACTGCTCGAACCGTCCAAAAACACCACGTCCCCCACATTGATCAGTGAAACAGCCGCTTTGGCGATCTGCTTTTTTTGGGGGCTGTTTTCGTGACTGCGCAGAGTAAAGGGAATCCGCTTTCCTGTGGCTTCGGCAAGCTTTACGCCACCGTAGCTACGGTTTACAAGTCCACGCTCCTCCAAATTTTTAAGGTCTCTTCGAATACTGGACGAGCTGATATTCATCTTTTTTGCAAGATAATCAACAGTGGCATACTCGGTTTCATTGAGCAATGACATAATTTCGTCTTCACGTTCACATTTATACATACTATCCTCCAAATAAGCAAAAAACGCTTTTTTTGTTTTTCGGATCTGCGCAAAGTTGCGCTTTGTTGCACATTTATTATAAAGCATGAAAGGGCTTTTGTAAAGAGTTTTTTTAAAATTTTATTATTTTTTTATCAAAAAAACGTTTTTTTGAGGCTTTGTTCACAGAATAAAGTTGAATTGTCGTGCAAAATGTGCTAAAATAATGCGATCTATGAAAAAGAGGGAGGAGTTGCCTCTATGAAGTTGCTGTTTTTTGATATGGAGTTTGCCAATGGGCAGGTGCCCGGCTCGATCTATTCTTTCGGTTATTTAATGACCGATGAAAATTTTGAGATTTTGCATCCAATGACTGATCTTTTGATCAACCCCGATTCAACATGGAATGACTATGTAAAAAAGAATATTTTAGCGTATCCCATAGAGACGGTTGAAGCGTCACCGAAATTTCCGGAGGTTTACGGGCAACTCAAAGCTTTGTTTGACGAGGCAGATATTGCGGTCGGCTTTTCGGTTAGCAATGATACGCGCGCGTTAAAAAAAGATTGTGAGCGTTACGACCTTGAACCGATCTCCTTTTGGCATTTTGACACCGAACGCCTGTGCCGTATGATGGAAGAACACAAAGAGGCACACGGCCTTGGCGGATATGTTAAGGCTTGGTGTGGAGTAACGCCGGACAATCAGCACCGCAGCGATGGAGATGCGTATGCTACAATGATGCTGATGCGCGCTGTTTGTGAAGCAAAGCATGTTGATTCTGAAATGATGGTTGATGCTTATCCCGAATGTGTTGGGGAGTCGGTTGTAAAGGAAAAACCTCGGAGAGCAAAACAAGCGGGTGCTCGGCGTAGGAGACCGCGTGGCGGAAGGCGAAGATCCGGGGCAAAAAAAGCGTCGAATTCTACATTGGCACCGGCGTAATCCTCACATTTTGTTGATTTTTGTCATTTGGTTGTTACAATTTTATAATAGGGCTTGACATTTTCATAAAAATATGGTACTATTACTTATATATGACAAATGATTGAACAGAAAGATAGTTTGAAAAAGGAGAAATAAGTCATGGGCAATTTACTTCTCGTGCTTGCCGTTGTGGTGATACTTGCGGTAAATATCCTCTTTGCCTTTTTGCGCGGACTTTCAAAATCCCGCATCAGAGGTATTTGCATTTTGGTGAGTGCTGTCATTGCTGTGTGTGTGACCTTGTTTTTCAAGAGCACGCTGACTTCTCAAGAGTTTACTGATGCCATTCTGCCGTGGCTGCGGGATCAAGGGCAGGATGAGATCAAGAGTTTTCTTGAAATTTCACCCACACTTAACGAAATCATTCTTAAGTGCCTTACTTCATTGATCGCTCCGTTGGTCACATTTGTGCTCTTTTTGATTTGCATGTTTGTTACGTGGGTGATCTATTTGGTGATCACCTTGATATTTGGCGATTCTTTACGTACACACAATGAAAAGGCAAAGTTTCGTTTGCCGCGCGCGCTGGTGTGGGGAGCGGTGCAGGGCATTGTAACCGTTGTGATTCTTTTGATGCCTGTATCGGCTTATTTGGATTTTGCTCCGGAGGTAATGGACGCAGTTCTTGAGACCAACGTGGTGGATGAGGACGGTGAAGAGATCATGCAAACCGTTCTGGATGACACGGTGCGCCCCATGAACGATGGTGCTATTCTCAAGGTCTACCGCACTTTGGGCGGCAAGGGATTGACCTGCCTTGTTACCGATTTTAAGATTGGAAATGTCAGAACACATCTTGGAGAGGAGATCGATTCGGTTGCGGCATTTGCTTGCAATATCGCACGGTTGACAAAAACCGATTTTACCGAGTACAGTTCTGATGAGGCAGTGGTCATTGTCGCCATTTCCGATTCGTTTGAGGACTCTGTGCTCCTCCCGGCGATTGCGGGCGAGATCATATACGGTGCCACCGATGCATGGCTGAACGGTCAGGCATTTATCGGGATCGAAAGACCTGTGCCTGAAGGAGAGGTGGGCGAAGTAACAGAAGAATTTCTCACTGCTCTTATACGTATCCTGCATGCAGATGCGAGAAATTATCCGGCGTTGCAAAGAGATATCCGAACGGTTGCCGATATGGTCGCATCGCTTGCCAATCATGAAATTTTTGCAAAGATCAAGGATACCGACGCTCTGATTTCCGCATTGAGTAAAAGCGGGATCATGAAGGATCTGATTATAGCGGTTGGTGAAAACAGCAGTATGAAGATCCTCATTCCTCAAATTACCAATATGGGTGTACGTTCCGTTGCTTTGACACTTGCGGTTCCCAAAGATAAGGAAGCAGTATATCATTCTGTTTTCGAAGATTTGATAGATGCAATAGGGAATGTGAACAGTATCGGTGACGATAAGGCGCGTATCGAGCGGTTGTCTACTTATTTGGACAATATTTTTGAAGAAAATGGGCTTGATATTCCGAGCGGTATTGCCGATGTTGTTGCGGTTGCAATGGACCGCGATTTGATGAAGGCATCCAAGTCCGATACACTCACGGTCGACGATGTGATTGTATTCTTTAAGGCCTATTCGGTCAGGGTCATCGAAACCCCGCAAATTGAAGAGGATACTACTTCAAGCATTTATACCAATATGACTCAAGAGGAACATGCAAAGTGCGGTGCGGTTGTGCTTGGAAAAACTCTTGAAGCAATTTCACATTTGTCTGAGGGCGATTCTTTTGAACGAGAGGTAACAGCTCTGTTACTGGAACACTTTGCCGAGGATGATGACAGCGGTGTTGCTGACTTTTTGAGAGAGATTCGTCTTTCCGCTCCTATTACAGAAAATACACTTGTTGATCTGGCTTCCTTGTCTTCGATCAACTTCTTTCATACCGATTATGTTACGTTGGAAGACCTTTTGATCGATCCCGATGAGGCTGTTCAAAAACTGAATTCCGAAACCCTGCAAAGTGAGGCAGAGGCGATAGATTCAATCTTTGCTGCTGTTGAAGACCTGCTTGCGGGCAAGGACGGAAAAGACCCTGAGCTCATAGACATTGCCGAAACGGTGGGAGCCGTTTTGGACTCGCTCAAGACCGGCGAGATCTACGGAGAGGAAAAGACGGCTATGCTCTTTACCGCGGTTTTACAATCCAAAACCGTGCGTGATACTGCCAAACTCTCTTTGCGTGACGCTACCGATATGGCAAATAAAGCCACCGACGGCGATGTCAATTATAAAGAAACTTTTGTTTCAATTGCGCAAAGTGTTACCGTTCTTACCGAGGTTGGCAAAAACGGAAACAGCGCGAGTGAAGAAGAGCTTGTTAAATTGGTTGAAAATCTCAATCCGCAAAGCGCTGGTATGCTTGAGGTATATGTAACACCCGAGCGAATTGAAGATTACGGTGTTTCGTCCAAGTATTCGGAAACATCGGCTGATCTTCTGTCCGATACGTTCGGTTATATGGCGGATAATGATCTCGAAAATCCCGAGGCGGAGGCACAGGCGCTCAACCAAGTGCTCGATATCGCAATTTCGGCAAATTCTCATTCGTCGGGCAAACAGCTCTTTTCCGATAGCGAAAGAGAGGGCGTTCTGCCATCCGCTACCGAGACCGTTGAAACCTTTATGGCATCTAAGTCGGTCACACATTCGCTGAGAGAGAATTTGTTGGATGAAAACGGTTCGGTTTTGGAGGAAAAGAAGGATGCTTTTGATCTCGGCCGTAAGCTCAATGAGGGTTCCGACGAATATACGGAGTTTGTCGAGGCATTGGATGCTTCTTACGCAGAAAACCCCACCGAAGAAACCAAGCAATCGCTGACAGCGCTTGCAGCCCTTTTCGGGGTTGATTATTGATTCAAATTCCCCTTGTTGTCAAACGGCAACAAGGGGAAAACTGTTTTTGGAATGTTTTCCTTTTCCTGCAAGATTGTTAGATAATTGTCAATAAAGGATAAAAACAAAGGCGGATTTTTTGGCTATTTGTTGATTTTGTGTGAAGAAGAGGAGAAGTGTGTCGAAAAAAGCACTTGACAAAACAGATAGAATATGCTATAATAAGATGGCTGTATAGCGTTCTATCTTTCTAAAAATATAATCTATATTATTATCCGGTAGTTCTGCCACTTGTGGCGGACTATTTTTGCGGATTTTTTTATGAAGGGATTTTAAAATGAGCGTCAAACAATTTAGAATGGAAAAGTCAAGAAAGATCATTTTGATCTTGTTCGATATCCTCTGCTTTGTGATCGCCGATGCTTTTTATCTGTGGACGACGACCTTTGTAGACAGACATCAAACCTACGAAATCGGGCCTTATCTTATTACTTCGATGATCTTGTTTTTGTCGATGTTTGGGATCCGCATGCTGTTTTCGGTTTATTTTAATATTTGGCGTTACACCAATACCACAGCATATTTGAAAATGGTGATCTCCGATGGCCTTGGTTGTATTCTCGGCTTGATTCTCATTCGTGTTTTGGGGTATTATACCGGTGTTTGGCATTTTACCGTGGTAGCATCTTTAACGGCTCTTGCAACTTTGGCTTCGCGGTTTGCTTACCGTCAGCTGTATAAATATTTAAACAAATCCGAAGAAAATGATATGCACAAAATTCCCGTGGCAATTGTTGGCGCGGGACAAATGGGAGCACTGCTCGCTGAGGAGCTGCTTTACAATAAAAAGTCTAATTATAAACCGGTGTTCTTTATCGATCGCGATCCCGCAAAGGCAGGCAGCCGTGTGGCGGGGCTGAAGGTTTACCGTGAAGGTGAGCATATGCTCGACTTCATCAAGAACCAGTCGGTCAGTGAGATATTTATTGCGCTTACCGGGTTGGATAGCGAACAGGCATCCGCACTGTATAATTTCTATAGTCAAACTTCTTGCAAAGTCAAACTGTACGATACGCCCGTGCGTGACGTTGAGGATACAGCTGAGGCAAAGCGCGGAAAGCTCCGCGAGTTTCGCATCGAGGATCTTCTGTTCCGTAAGTCACTCAAAATCAACAATAAGGAATCCTTTGCATATTACAAAGACAAGACCGTCCTTGTTACGGGCGGCGGCGGTTCAATCGGCAGCGAGCTCTGCCGTCAAATCGCAAAATGTAAGCCCCGTCAGCTTATTATTTTTGATATTTACGAAAACAATGCTTACGATATTCAGCAGGAGCTGATCCGCAAATACGGAGAGAAGTTGAATCTTGCGGTTGAGATCGGATCGGTGCGCGACAGAATTCGTTTGGAAGCGATTTTTGCATGCTATAAGCCCAATATTGTTTTCCATGCAGCAGCACATAAGCATGTTCCGTTGATGGAGCATAGCGGTTGCGAGGCAATCAAAAACAATGTTATGGGTACTTACAACACCGCTGATATGGCAGAGAAATATGGGGTGGAGAAGTTCATATTGATCTCCACCGACAAGGCGGTTAACCCCACCAATATTATGGGCGCGACCAAGCGTATGTGTGAAATGGTGGTGCAGTGCCGTAATAACGGAAAGACCAATTTTGCGGCAGTTCGATTTGGCAACGTACTGGGCTCTAACGGCTCGGTCATCCCGCTGTTCCGCAGACAGATCGAAAACGGCGGTCCTGTTACCATTACGGACAAGCGTATCATTCGTTATTTCATGACCATTCCCGAGGCAAGCCAGTTGGTGATCCAAGCGGGCGCAATGGCAAAGAAGGGCGAATTGTTTGTGCTTGATATGGGTAAGCCTGTCCGCATTTACGATTTGGCGGTCAACATGATCCGCCTTTCGGGATTGGAGCCCGATGTGGACATCAAGATCGAGGAGATCGGTTTGCGCCCGGGAGAAAAGCTGTATGAGGAACTTCTTATGAAAACCGAGACCCTCACAAAGACCGACAATGACATGATCTTTGTTGAAAAGGATACCCCTCTTACGCGCGCGCAGGTGCAGGAGAAGATCGATATTCTGATGGCTGCGGTCAAAGAATCCGAAAACGAGATCGATGCCGCAAAGGTGAAAGCTGCACTTCACAAGGTGGTTCCAACCTTTAAGGATCCAAGCAAAGTCAACAAAAAGGCAGAAAATGCCGAAGAAATGAAGGATGTTAACCGTGTGGCGGAGGATCCCGTAACGGTTTGATCTTTTACAGAGGAAGAAGTCAAAGCAAAAGACTTCTTCCTTTTTTTTAAATTTATGTAACCTTTTTTATCCAAATCCCGTCTTTTAGGGTGAAAGGCCTTTTATTACAACCAAGGAGGTGACGTTATGGAGGACGGAAGGATCGTGGAATTGTACTGGGAGCGAGACGAGCAAGCAATCGCGGAGACGCAGACGCGGTACGGAATGTACTGCCACAGAATCGCTTACAACGTCCTGCATTCCGATGAGGATGCCGAGGAGTGTGTCAACGATACCTACGTGCGCGCTTGGAATTCCATGCCACCGCAGCGTCCGTCAAGATTGGCGGCGTTTTTGGGCAGGATCACGCGCAATTTGGCACTTGACCGCTACCTGTTTGACCGTGCCCAAAAGCGGGCGCGATCGACCGAGCTGATCCTTGATGAGCTTGAGGAGTGCATCCCCGACCCTGTGACTGCACCCCCGCTTGCCGAGGAAATTGCCTTGCGGGATGCCATCAACGCCTTTCTTGCGTCACTCCCGCAAAAGAACCGTATGGTATTTTTGCGCCGATACTGGTATTTGTCACCCATCAAGGAGATCGCCGCCGACTATGAAATAACCGAAAGCAACGTCAAGGTCATGCTGCACCGCACGCGGCAATCGTTCAAAGCCTATTTGGAAAAGGAGGGAATCGAGATATGAAGCAAAAAAGAGAAAAGCTGATGCACGCGCTGTCGTATGCCGATGACGAATACATCACCGAAGCCGCGCCAAGAGGGAAAAAGCCAAAACGAAAGTTTGTCAAGTGGACGATACTTGCCGCAGCGCTCGGGTGCCTGCTTGTAGCGTTCAATTTGTGGCTGTTTGTTCCGCTCGACCCAATGCTGCCCGATGTATCTATGTATGCGGATAGCCCGTATTATGAGGTGATTCAAAAAATAAACACGACATTTAGCAGAGGAGAAGAAAATAATTTCAAGCGATATTTGAGAAAAACCGATTTCTTTCGCTTCTTTTTCGGTCTGTTTCAAGAAAAAAATGATTCCGAAAGTCTTGGTCCTACTGCTACGGGACAGATCTATCAGGAAACCACTGATAATCAAGTGCAAGGTATCATCGAAGGCGATCTCGTCAAGCGAAGCGACCGTTATGCGTATCATCTTGCGTCCAATTCCTTGCGCATCTATTCGATCGAGCAGGAGAACTCTGCTCTCGTAGGGGAATATACCGTCGTTGACAGACCGCAAAACCGAAGGTTTGGATCAGAACGCTGTATGTATCTTTCCGAAGATTGCAAAACTGTTACACTGATCTTTTCGGACAGGTTTACGGATTCGTCAGAGAATCGTGTGACTGTGATCTCGCTGGATGTCAGCGATCCACAAAATATTGTAAAAAAGAACGTTATTTCGGTTGCGGGAGAATATCTTACTTCCCGTGTAATTGACGGAAGTTTGCTCTTGTTAACGACGGCTTTTTTAAGTGACTTGGGCTCTTCTACTGTTGATTTTGCGGATGAAAGCACTTTTGTGCCGCAGATCACTACAAAAGAAGGCACCGAGTGCTTGGCTCCCGAGCAGATCATTCTTCCGCAGACGGTTCTATACGCCAATTCGTATGTCACTGCTTTTTGTTTGGATGAGGAAACGCTTGAGGCGAAGGACGCTATCGCGGTATTGACTTTAGTGGCTGATGTTTATATTACCGATGACTGTATCTACGTTCCGCACTATTTTTATAAGAATACGGCAACCTCAGACTACACGATGAATGAAATTATTGCAATCTCTTATAAAAACGGTTTTGAAAAGCTTGGGTCTGTTTGCGTAAAGGGGTATGTCAATAATCAATACAGCATGGATGAATACGACGGCGTGTTGCGAGTGGTGACGACAGTTGGAGATGGGACCGAATCCAACGCAAGCCTGTACTGTATCGATCTTCAAACTTGGGAGATCGTATCGTCCGTCAAAAAATTTGCCCCGAAAGGGGAAAGTGTACGCTCGGTACGCTTTGACGGAGATGCGGCTTACGTTTGCACAGCGATTGAGGTGACCGATCCCGTATTCTTCTTCGATCTTTCTGACGTAAAGCATATCACTTACAAGAAGTCCGCTATGCATGACGGCTTTTCTCATTCGCTTGTGAGTTTTGGAGACGGATATTGCCTTGGGATTGGACTTGAAACCGTTTTAAAAAGTATTAAGATCGAGATCTATAAAGAGAACGACAGCGGCGTGGAATCGGTTTGTAAATACGACAAAGACGTCTATTGCAGTAGCGATTATAAAGATTATTTGGTCGACCGCGAAAAGCGGATCATTGGATTTTCAAGCTACAATGCGCTTGTTGCCCCGATTGTTAGCTATTACACACTGCTTTGGTTTGACGGTGAGAATTTGCAAGTGATCACCGAGATTGTCAACGATGGCCAGACGGATAGAGCCGTTTATATTGACGGTTATCTGTATCTTTTCGGCGAGAACTTTTTCAAGGTTGAAAAAGTGACAATTCCATGATCTTGCTCCCCGCCGCATTGCGGTGGGGAGCCTTTTAACATACTGTCTATTAAACATAAAATCAAACAATTCTATCGAAATCCGATTACAACGATTGGAATCCTCACTTCTAATTCAATCGCAAATCGATTATCTTATTATATATCGATTGATAGGAGAAGAAGTCATGATAGAACAAGAGATTGGCAAACGCATCAAAGAGCTTCGCAAGCAAAGAAAGATCCCACAAGAAAAACTTGCCGAAATGATCGGTATTTCTCCAAACTATTTGAGCGCTTTGGAGAGAGGTGCTTATAATATCAAACTGGATCTGTTGGTTCAAATTATCGATTGCCTCGACATTACCTCCGATGACCTTTTTCGCGATGTGATTAAGAACGGCTATCAGAATCGTGCATCTCGACTGTCAGATGATATTGCACTTTTGCCCGAGGATGAGCAAAAACGCATTTTTGAGGTGCTTGATGTGCTCTTAAGAACAGCAAGACGAAAGTAAAATAAGACAAAAATCTGCGAATTTTCGCAGATTTCAGATTATTGACAACCAACCGTTGACTCAACGGTTGGTTGTGTTTTTAAAAGTGATTGGTGTGCAAGGAGGATCTTTCCACATGAAAAAAACAACAACGCGGTTATTGCAAAGCGGCGCAAATGGGTGTATAATATAGACAACGGAAAACGGCGCCGTTCCGAATTCAAAACGGAGGAATCATATGAAGGATTTTGCAAAGATCATCATCGAACAGAGAAAACAAAAGAAAATGACGCAAGAAGAGCTGGCAAACCTGCTCGGTATCACGCCCCAAGCCGTCTCCAACTGGGAAAACGACGTGGGACTGCCCGACGTAACGCTTTTTCCCTCCATTGCAGAAGCACTCGATATCTCGCTTGAAAGACTGTTTGGCATTGAGAAAAAAACGGTATCGGGTGAGATTCCCGCATTCTTTCAAGGTTTGCCCCGCGTTTCCGATTTCGGCGGAAAGGCGTGTTATTCCGACAAGAAATTGCTGACGGCGGAAAACGGAACGGCTCGCTTTGCCGATGGCAGTACAGCTGATTTCAAAAGTGGTATCGTAACCAATTGCGGTGTGGGAGAAATCCGTATCGTCCGCATAAAAAGTGAATCGGAAGAGAGTTTTGCCGAGCTTGATCGGGGAGAGGACTATGAGGAATCGCTTGGGGATTTTCATTCGCTTTTCGTCACTCTTTTTCGCTCCGGCGACGTACGAATCTTGCGTGCGGAGGACGGCAAGCCGAGTATTCACGCATCGGGGAGCCGGTCGTTTGTCGGAGCCGTTCGCACACAGCTTGACGACTGCCATCTCAAGATCACCGTAGGAGATCCGCAGAAACAGGACAGGGAAAATTCGTGTAACAATAGTCTGGATATTTACGTGTCGGACGAGGGTCGGCAGAGGCTTGATCTTACGGTCAACGGTTCGGGAAACGTGACCGTCGAGCCCGACTTCCAATCAGGGAGCCTTTCGATCAACGGAAGCGGTGATATTACCGCCAAATCCTTTGAAAAACTCAACGTACAGATTGCAGGCTCGGGTGACGTCACGGTGCGCGACGTCAACGAATCCGCCAAGATGAGCATCATGGGCTCGGGAGACATTGCCGCGGCAAGCGTTGCAAATCCTTCAATCAAGATCATGGGCTCGGGAGACATTTTGCTAGGGAAGGCTTCGGGCAATATGAATCTGCAAATTCTGGGTAGCGGCGACGTGACCTGTGCGGGAGAGCTTGAAAAGCTGACGGTCATTATCTCTGGAAGTGGCGATTTCGACGGTTCAAGGTTGACCGTGACCGATGCCGATCTCAAAATCAGCAGCGGTGCCGAGGTAAAGATTGATCACATCAAGAGGCAGTCGGTGGAAAAGCTGGAAAAGGGAAGTGTTCTCAAGGTTAGCCATCGCGGATAAACCTTTTTCAATTTTTTTGCAAAAACCGTAAATTCTCAAAGTAAATGCAACAGTAGCAAAGGCCTTGCATTTACTTTGAGAAATCGGTTGCGTTTAATATGAGAAAAGGCGAAAAGAATGCTAACTAACACTCTTTTT
>JAFTXB010000290.1 GCA_017461825.1 Clostridia bacterium | reverse complement strand
CCAAGCTGTGCGGTATGGTCGAAATCGATATCGGTGATGATCGAAAGGATCGGATCCTCAATGACGTTGGTGGGGTCAAGCCGTCCGCCAAGTCCAACCTCCAGCACCACGTATTTGACACCGCGCCTGCGGAAGAACTCAAATCCGATTGCTGTGATCAGCTCAAACTCGGTCGGTTTTTCCTCCATTGCCTCGGCAAAGGGGCTGACATATTCGGTGATCTCGGCAAGCTCCCCGTCGGTGATCTCTACCCCATCGGCACGCATCCGCTCATGAAAACGACGGATATAGGGCGAGGTAAAGAGCCCCACGCGGTGGCCTGCGGCACGCAGGATCGAATCCAGCATCGCACAAACGCTGCCCTTGCCGTTGGTACCCGCAACATGGATACAGTGTACGCTGTTTTGCGGATTTCCCATGGCGGACAGAAGCGCGCGGATACGATCAAGCCCCGGGCGATTCGATTGCCACTTATTGGAGTGAATATACTGAATGGCTTCTTTGCAGGTCATACACAATACTTCCTTCTGTTTTTTCGAAGAATAACGCGGCAGGGGTGAAAAGGTCTCACATAGCTGCCGCGTAATTGTGGGAGCCTCGCCCCCGGGGTAGGTTGTTCAAGCAATGGAATGGATTCAGCGCAATTTGGACAGAACCTTGCGAAGCGGTGGCAACAAGATCGGGATCACGACCGACGAGAGCACCGCGCGAATGACAGCATGGGGCATACGGACAATATAGGTCAGCATCACCACAGCCGCCATGGGAAGCCCCGCCGCAAATTTTGAAGGGTCAACGGTTGCATATCCGAAATATAAAAGTGCCGACGTGTTTCCGATGTTGAGAAGGATCTCTGCGCACACGATGACAAGGATCATCTTCCACACCTTCGGATTTTTGCGCACCCATGCCGCGCCAAATCCCGCAAAAACGGCAAAAACCGCCCACGGCAACATCCAGATCAGCGACGTGATGTTAAAACCATACCAAAGCTGCTCGATAAACGAGCCGCAGAGCGTGATGACAACGGTGTCGATCGGACGCAGAAGAAAGGCGCAAACAAGCACAGGCAGAGATGCCCACGAGATCTCGGACGGCACGAGGCTGAGCACCACGTAGATGGCGACGAGCATGGCGTCCAAAGACAGACGGTAGATCTTTTTGCGTGCGGAAACAGGATCGTTCATAAAAATACCTCCTTATTTTCCGCCCATACGGCAGAAAAAGGAGGACAAAAGGGCAAAACGCCCCCATTCAACTCCGTTCGGCCTTATGAAGCGGGATGCAAAACACGAACCGCAAAAGCGAAGGCTTTTTTCGTCCACCCGACAACTCCCCGTTCGGTCGGCACTAAAGGATGATGATCCAACGCCCGTGTTTTTACTCTTCAAGCCGTTTCCGAAAAAGCACGGAAACAACAAACATATTTTATTATATATGAAACAGCTCAAATTGTCAAGACTGCAAAAGCACAATTATTTTAAAACCAAAATCAATTTTATTGTTGACTTTGTATCATGCGCCGAAATGCAGGGAAATTTTAAAAATAATTTTTGATTCCCCTTGCGAAGAAAAAAGATATATGATATAATTATTATATATTTTTACTATTGGGAGGAGTCATGGTCTTTTCAAGCCTTTTTTTCGTGTTTTTCTTTTTCGTGCTCTGCATGGGCTTGCTGATCGCGGTGCGCACAACAAAGCGGCAAAATATTGTTTTGCTGATCTTTTCTCTCATCTTTTACGCATGGGGAGGTCCCGCACTCCTGCTCCTTCTTTGCGGCATGACGCTTGTCTGCTATCTCGGCGCCCTTCTCATCGGTGCTCTGAACGACAAATTTCACCGCTCCATGGTGCTTTTGATGACCGTAGCGGTCTGCCTGATCCTTTTGGGGTTCTTTAAATACTCCACCTTTATCGCAACCGGCATTGCATCTGTCATCGGCTACACCGGAGCGATTCCCGACATTGTACTTCCCATCGGCATCTCATTTTATACCTTTCAGCTCCTCTCCTACGTCATTGACGTTTGGCGCGGCGAGGTCGAGGTGCAGAAAAAATACTGGATGCTCCTGCTCTATGCCTCGCTCTTTCATCAATGCGTGGCAGGCCCCATCGTGCGCTACAGCGACGTTTGCGCAGAGTTGGAAAAACGCAGTCTGACGATCCCCGACATTGCGGGAGGAATCACGCGCTTTTGTTCGGGTCTTGCCAAAAAGGCAGTGCTTGCCAATACCTGCGGCGCACTCGCAACCGTCCTGCTCGAGCCTGCTGCCCTGCCCACCGCATCGTCGGGCACGGTATTCCTCGGCGGACTCTTCTATATGCTACAGATCTACCTTGATTTTTCCGCCTACTCCGACATGGCGATCGGCATGGGGCGCATGGCGGGGATCCACTACATTGAAAACTTCAACTATCCCTACACTGCCACGTCGGTCACCGACTTCTGGCGCAGATGGCATATCTCACTCTCCTCGTTCTTCCGCGATTACGTCTATATCCCGCTTGGAGGCAACCGCCGCGGGATCCCGAGACAGATCTTCAACCTCTTTATCGTTTGGGGACTTACCGGTTTTTGGCACGGTGCGTCGTGGAATTACGTCCTTTGGGGACTTTACTATTTTGTCTTTTTGGTGCTCGAAAAATTCATTTTCCGTCCAAAAAACGATTCTCCAATCCCATTAAAAATTCTGCGCCGTATCGGTGTACTCGCTGTGGTCTATTTCGGTTGGCTGCTGTTTTACTTTGAGGATCTTTCGGCACTTGGTGCGGCGCTGTCGTCGCTCTTCTGCCTCGGTGGCAATGCCTTTTGGGATCTCTACGCGCGCACGAAATTGCTCAACAATCTCTTCTTCCTCGCGGTGGCGATCCTTGCCTGCACACCGATCGTGCCCTTCCTGCACAAAAAGCTGCTTGCCCGTGCCGAGCATAGCGAAAAATGGCAAACCGCAGAGGGTATCGTTGGCGTTGCGGCACCCATCCTTCTTTTGATCTTATCGTTGATCTTTTTGGTGGGTAACACCTACAATCCGTTCCTGTATTTTCAATTTTAAGGAGGTAGCGCTATGAATTCCGAAAACAAAACCCAAATGCCGTCAACAAGCGCCCCCGCCTCCAATACCGAGACTGCACGGCGCGCCGAATTTTATCATGGCTTGCGCATCTATGCCTTTGCGGGAACAATGCTGCTTTTGTTCATTTTGGGGCTTCTGCTCTTTTTGCGCCCCACCACCTCGGAGAGCGAAAAGCGCGAGCTGACGAAATTTCCCGCCTTTTCGGTGGACACCTTGGTCTCGGGTGAATATTTCAATCAGATCAACACCTGGTACGCTGACACCTATCCCGGGCGCGAGTGGCTCATCGGCATCAACAACTCCATCCGCGAGCTGTTCGGCATCCGCACAGTACAGCTGGTGCAACCCAAGCCCGACCTGCCGAATGACACACCAAGCGATCCCGACGGTCCAAGCACGCCAAGCGACCCCGATATTCCCGTTGACACCACCCCCATTGAGCGACTTGGAAGCGTGTACGTCAAGGGCAACACCGCCTATGAGGTCTACTCCGAGAGCAAGAAAAACTCCGAGCGCTACGCCGAGCTGATCACACAGGCGGCAGAACAGCTTGGGGGCGGCGTAAAGGTATACGACATCATCGTTCCGCTCTCCTCGTCGGTCAATCTCTCGGAAAAAGAGCTTGGGCAGATCGGCGCCTCCGACTCCAAAGCAGCCATCGATGCGATGTACGCAGGCATGAGCGGCGTGACAACGGTCGATGCCTATTCAATTCTGCGTGAGCACAACGATGAATACCTCTATTTCCGCACCGACCACCATTGGACGACACGCGGTGCCTACTACGCCTACACAGCCTTCTGCAAGGCGGCGGGAATTGAGCCTCTTCCCCTCTCTACATGGCAGAAATACGAGTTTGAGGGCTTTCTCGGAACGCTTTACAACGAGGCAGACCAGCCCGCCGCCCTCAAAAGCAACCCCGACACGGTGGAGGCTTGGGTGCCAAACGGAACCAACGATATCCGCATCACCGATAAAAGCGGTGCCTCGCTGAAATACCGAGGCGGCTTGGTGAGAACCGACACCGACAGCTTTTACGCAAATGCCGCCTCCAAGTACAATTGCTTTATCATGGGTGACAATCCGCTGACCGAGATCCACAACGAAACAAAATCCGACGGCTCGTCGATCATCGTTGTCAAGGAATCGTTCGGAAACGCCTTCGTGCCCTTCCTCGTCGACCATTACGAGTACGTTTACGTTGTGGATTACCGCTATTTCAAATCGGCGACAGGCAAAACGCTCGCCGAGTTCGTCAGCGAAAAGGGGTGCAACACCGTGCTGTTTATCAACAATCTCACGGCAACCTCTGCCACGGCGCGCATCTCGGACATGGAACGGCTGCTTGGAATATAAGCCGAACACATAAAGAGCACAGCACATAATTTGCTGCTGTTGCCTCAAAAATGCATACAATTGCAAAAAAAGTTATAAAAGATGGGGTTTTTGAGGAAAATAAAGCATATAATGCTGAAAAAAATTCAAAAACCCCTTGACTTATTTATAAAATTATGGTATACTTGCAACATAATCGAAAAATAGTTTCCTTGGTTCACGTGTTCGTTTGCGGATCATGAAAGCGGTGATGCGCAAAAGTTCGGTGAGCCTTATTTTTTTCGGTTATACAAAATTCAAACGGAGGTTCCGACATGAACAAAGGTACGGTAAAATGGTTCAATTCAGAAAAGGGTTACGGCTTTATCGCAAACGATGAAGGCGGCGACGATGTATTCGTACACTTCTCCGCAATTCAGGCAGACGGCTTCAAAACGCTTACCGAAGGACAAAAGGTTACGTTTGATACCGAGCCCGATCCCCGGAACGCTGAAAAGCTGAGAGCTACTAACGTCTGCTTGGCTACCGAAAATTAAAAACTGTCCCAAAAAGACCGCAGCTCCGTTTAGTGCGGCCCTTTTTATCGCCAAAATTACCTATCGGACTCCAAAAAAACCGTTTTTACCGAAGAAAACACTTGACAAACCCTTTCAAGTGATAGTATAATGAACATAATATAACAACTACAAAAGGAGGCAAAAACCGTGAATCCCATCGTTTGGAATTATGTATCTTATTTTCTCAAGCTCTTGCTTCTCACGCTTGGAACCGTGGCAGTCTGCGGCTTTGCCGTCCGTTTGTGCGCGATGCTCTTTTCCAAGCTCTTGGGGCACGGCGGCGGCGCGGTGTTTGACATCACGTCGGTCATCGGAACCCCCGTACACGAGCTGGGTCATGCCGCTATGTGCCTCTTGTTTTGCCATCGGATCACCGATATATGTCTATGGTCTCCCACGGCAAAAAACGGCGTATACGGCTATGTAGAGCACTCCTATAACCGCAAAAACGCGTGGGCAAGGCTTGGCAGCCTTTTCATCGGGGTAGGTCCTATCTTTTCGGGACTGGGCGTTACGGTACTCGCGCTGTGGCTCTGCTTTCCCAACCAATGGGAAAATTATCTTACCGTAACACGTACCCTTTCAGCCGACGGAACCACCGCAAAGGATCTTGCCGATGGAATTTTTTCGCTCTTCCGCTCACTCCCTGCCGCGTTTGGCTCCGATTGGCTCCGCGCCACCCTCGGGCTGATCGTTATTCTTCCTGTTTCATTGCATATTTCACTGAGCTGGGCAGACGTTAAGGGCAGCGCCTCTGCCATGCCCTTTTACCTTGCGATCACAGCGTTGTTCGCCTTGGTAACATTGCTGTTGCGGTTGGACGGAACGATCACCTCATGGCTGTGGCTGCTCAACCTGCGCGTCCTTTCGCTGTTTAGCTTGGTCATCGCGTTTGCCGCCGTATGGGTCGCGATCGGCCTCCTGATCCGATTGATACGGCTGATCATTTCTTGGTTTTAATGCCCAAACCGTTTTATTTAACATTCACAAATTCAGCAACTCAAAACTGTACAAACAAAACAAAGAAACTGTTCTATATTACCATTTTCAAATAGTTTTTTTGTATAAATATTAAAATACTATATCAAAAATTTGTTTTTCTTTATGAAACACTTGACAAGTACTCCTCAAAGCGCTATAATAAGATTACCATAATAATAACTTAGGAGGAACTTTTTATGAAAATGGTAAAAAAATTCAGTTTGCTCGTAGCTCTTGCTTTGCTCGTTACGGTCGGAGGCGTTTACGCTGTTTGGACCTATACCGCAAGTGAAGCAATTGATCCTGTTACACAAGATTTGTCAATTGGATTGCAAGACTATGAGTTGTTAGGGGCTGCGGGTCAGTTGGAATTAATCAATGACGGAATTACGATTTCCTTCAACGATGATAAGGACGCATCCGGCAATCCTGTCCCCGACCACATCGCCGAATTGGTGATTAGTGGTAGCATGCTGTTTGTCTTTACCCCTGATGCAGAAGCCGATCCCAATGATATTGATCAAATGGAGTTACAGTGTGTGTTCCAAGACGACAACTTAACTTATCAAGGTCACGATATTTTTGTTGTAAATTATACTCCTGTGAGAAAGGGAGTCGATCTAATCGATGATGCAAAAGCAACGGAACTCGGTTTGGACACATCGTACATCGGAAAATATTATTTCACCTTAGATGCTGCAGATTTGACCAGTATCATCACAATCAATGGTGTAGGCGGACAGATCAATTTGCCGACTTTGACGGAATATAACGCATTTAAGGATGCTTTGACCGCAGAAGGCGCAGGAATCAAGATGACCATTTCGACCTATTCTGCAGTTACTGTTCAAGATTAATTTTACATTCAACATTCAACCCATGGGTTCCATGGGTTGAATTTATTAGGAGAAACCGATATGACGCAGTATGAAATATATACCTTCATTTTATGTCTAATCGTTTTGATTGCGTTGACATCCTTGTTCGTGGCACTTCTCGCATCAATCGTAAAATTATCGATGCGCTTAATCCGCCACGGTGCCGAAGATCAAACTATTTTGCAAGAATATCGGCAACAAGACAAAAAAAGGAAACTGACCTTAACCGATGTTTTGAGTGCTTTGTTTTCTCTAATCGTTTGTGCTGCAATGATTTTAGCATTCTCATTTTCCCTATATTTGAATGTTACCGAGAATAAAGCGGCAAACGGAGTACCCTCGTTAAAGGTTGTCAGAAGTTCATCTATGTCATTTGTTAATGAAAAAAATAAAAATTTGAAGCAAGATAACATTGATAATCAGCTGCAGATTTTCGATTTGATTATAACCGAAAAACTTCCCGATGAATTTGATTTAGAAATATATGACATTGTCGTATACGAACAAGATGGGAACTTGATCATTCACCGTATCGTAGGAATTGAAGAGCCCAATGAAAACCATCCTCAAGAGCGTTATTTCTCTTTGCAGGGCGATGCCGTACAATATAAAGATAAATTTCCCGTACTGTACAGCCAAATGCGTGGAATTTATCGCGGTGCTCGTATCCCCTTCATCGGCAGTTTTATTATGTTTATGCAATCACCTGCAGGATGGCTTTGTATATTGCTCATTTTGTTTGCCTTGATTACAACTCCGCTTGTAGAAAGAAAAATCAATCAAGAAAAAGCAACACGCTTAGAAACTCTTCTTGGAAGAAGTAGACGCTTATCGTCGACTCGCACCTCTTTTGACCATGATCAAACGAAGCTTGTTAAGCCTGTACTTTTATCCTCTTTCCGTCTTATCCTAAACATACAGAACAATGCTCCACAGGTCAACCTGCGCGTTTATAAAAAAACAAATGCTCTCTTAAAAAAGAGTTGTGAAAGAGATGTGAAAAAATGAAAAAAACCATTAGAATACTATCTTTTCTGATGTTTTTGCTACTTGTTTTCACAACGGCTGGGGTTTATGCTATTTGGTCCTACGGTGTAGTAGTTCCAGATCCCATCGATTTATCAATTTCGTTAAATATCCCCCCTCCCGTCGAGTGGACGGACAAAGACATTTTGCCTGCCGAGCACGCAAGATTGTTGGAAATCTTTATTCAGGAAATCAACAAACCGGACTCCATTGTTTACGATCATCTGTATGACCGTTTCACTGGGCTTTTGGGGCTTGGTCTGTTTACCAAATACGAGCTTGGAAGTATGGATGAGGACGGTGCTCCTTTGCGCAAGTTGTTTTCAATTGAAACTAGTGCTTTCATTTTGGACTTTGACGCCAAACGAAACTATGTATGGGGCAGCGGTTGGCAGATCACCTACAACTCGTTTGATATGTATACAACCGAAATCGACCTAAGTACGCTGTCCCCGGGAGATAAAGTTTCGCCTGTCTATAAAACCACAGTGACAAAAAACACCGAAACAGGACTATGGGAACTTGGACAATCGATTAAAGGCGAAGCAGATTTCAGCTATTATGACGAAGAAGGAACGTGGCAAAATGAGACGATCCCCTCCTTTGACACCGATAGCTGGAGAGAAATATCCGAGTAAAAAAAAATACCGCAGAAGCAAATGCTTCTGCGGTATTTTTTTAGGCAAGCATTATTTATACTTGCGCTTTCTGGCTGCTTCAGACTTCTTTTTGCGCTTCACGCTGGGCTTTTCGTAGTGTTCTCTCTTGCGAAGCTCGGT
>JAFTXB010000289.1 GCA_017461825.1 Clostridia bacterium | reverse complement strand
CGTGAAAGAGGAATTAATTTGATTGACGGAAAAAGTGAATCCGCAGACATCGTTATTACAAGCTTTGACACCTCTTTGACCTATGAAAAGCTTGATAACGCATGCCGATTGGTTCGCAACGGTGCAGAATATCTGTCCACACATCCCGATTTCAATTGCCCGACCGAAACAGGATTTATTCCCGACAGCGGTGCAATTGCCGCATTTGTGACAGCGTCAACCGGAAAGATCCCAACCTATTTCGGCAAGCCTTACCGCGAAACGGTTGAAATGATTTGTGAAGCTACGGGATGCACAAAAAGCGAAATGTGTATCTTTGGTGACCGTCTTTATACCGACATTGCGATCGGTCGCCGTCACGGTGTAACGGCGGTTCTCGTGCTCTCCGGTGAAACACAGCCCGCCGATGTGGAATCGGCTGAACCTATCGATCGCCCCGATTTTACTTTCGATTCATTGGACGACGTAGATAAAGCGTTGTTTTGAATCTGAGTTTATAAAAGCAAAGAAGCTGCTCCTTTTTTGATCCAACCCAAAAGCCGCACGTACGCTGATGAAGCGCATGTGCGGCTTTGTTCTTATATTTTGATCATTTAGGACATTATCCGTTTTTTTCGCAATGTCTCATGGAATTACGACAGACCGTTATTTTTGAAACATTCGTCCAACATGAGGCTGATTGCCTGTGCCACATGGGCAACGGTATCGGATGCCAGCATGCTGATCGGATTGATGCTCTGCTCAGCAAGCTCGCCCGCAAGTCCCGCGATAAAGGCACCGCAGGCTGCGGTAAGCGGAGTTGCCGGAGATGCCCCCAAAAGCCCTACAAGAATCCCCGACAAAACATCTCCGCTCCCTGCGGTAGCCATGCCTGCACAACCGCGGTTGACAAAATAAGTGGTATTTCCGTCTGTCACAACGGTACATGCCCCCTTGAGAAGCACAACAACACCGAACTCTCGCGCAAACCGTTCTGAAATTCCTACAGGATCTCGGCGGATATCGTCGATCGGTGTGCCGCAAAGGCGTTCCATTTCTTTGAGATGTGGGGTAAGTATAACCTGACAAGCTTTCTGTTTTAAAACAGAATGTTCCATTTGCGCCAATGTATTCAACCCGTCGGCGTCGATCAACACACGCCCTTTGTAGTGCCTGAGGATATATTCCAGTATCTTGAGATTTTCGGGTGAGCTTCCCCACCCCATACCAACGGCAAGAGCCGCCTGCTTGGCGAGCACACGATCCAGTTGAGTCTTGTCGAAAAGAATATGTCCGTGTTGATCCGGGAGGAGAGACAATGTACTTTCAAGTAGGTACGGTGACACAGCATCCGCAAGACTTTGCGCGACAATGAGTTGCGCAACACCGCACCCCGCGCGTAAAGCCGCGCAGGAAAGATTGGCAAGCTTGACAGCGCCCGCATATTCGGCACAGCCCCCTAATATGGAAACATAGCCGTAAATGCCCTTATGTGAATCCTGTAGGCGCGGCTTAAAAATTTCGGCAAAGTCCTTAACCTCTGTCAGATATCGGCAGTTGCCGACAAGACCGATCCCAATATCCACATTAACAAGCCGACCGATGACATCTTTTGCCTGATTGAGCAAAAGTCCCGATTTCAAAAAGCCAATGGAAACGGTCAGATCGGAGTGCACACACACCGAAGCGATACCGCTGTCACCGTTTAATCCGCTGTTGATATCAACCGAAATGACGGTCTTGCCGCTTTGGTTGATCTTTTCGATCACCTCTTTGACACTTCCCTGCACCTCGCCACGAAAGCCTGTACCGAAGATACAATCTACAATTTCGGTATATTCCGAAAAATCGGTCTCGGCTGTATATTGGCATATTTCGATCTCATTTTGTTTACATTGCTCCAGATAAAAGGCACCGTCAGAAGATAATGATTCCGACATCCGCACGACCGTGCAGGCAATCCCACCTTTTTGCAGAAGCAATGCCAATGCGTAGCCGTCCCCCGCATTATTTCCGCTCCCGCAAACAATAGCGGTCTTTCCTTGCCAAGGGTAGCTCTCATACACCCCTTTTGCGGCACGGTACATCAGCTCCCTCCCCGATACACCGCCTGCTATTGTAGCGGCATCGGAGGCTCGCATGGTTGAAACATCAACGATCGGTTGCATATTCACACTCCAAAATCCTTTTTATACAGTATATCACAAAATTCACCGCCCGTCAATGAAAATTACCATATTTTTAGGGGTTCCATTTCTGTATTTTTGGATTATAATATTAATAAGAGACCAATCCCTGTCCCCATTACCGAAAGGAGTGACTTATTCGCATGGAACTGATCCGAATCAGTGATCAAAAATTAAAGATCATGCTTACCCCTATGGATATGAGTCATTTTGAGCTTGACAGCACCAACTTTGGAGAAGACAGCGCACAAATGCACCGTTCATTTCGACTTTTACTGGCGGAAATACATCGACAAACAGGATTTGATGCCGATGATACGCATATCTCGGTTCAATACTTTCCCTCAAGAGAAGGCGGATGTGAGATGTTTATCAGTAATCTCCAAAATGAAGAAGCCGAATGCAAAAAAAACGCCAATGCCCTTTCTGTTGCTGAAAAAAACAATTTGCAGCTTCGACCGCTGAAAAATTCGGGCGGAAGCTTTCGAAAGGATTGCGCCTACCGATTTGAAAAGCTTTGTCATCTGTTATCCGCTTGTAAAAGGCTCTATGAGATCGGGTTTGCGTGTGAGAGTGCCGCATGGAAGGATGAAAAGAAAGCGTATTATCTTTTCTTAAGTTTGCTGTCCGCCTCCCCGTTCTCAACTCCGGAGGAGCTTGATTTTATTGTTGAGTACGGAACGATTGAAAACGCGTCGATCCTGCGCCTTTACATACGGGAACACGGAACCGTGATCTGCCCCCAAAATGCCATCCTTGAATTGTCACAATTCGGATGACGCAACATTTGATATAACAGAAAGGCTGCCTCGAAATGAAGCAACCTTTTTGTTTTGAGATCATTCCTCAACGGCATCCTGCAAAAATTCCGCAATATCGGATTTTACAAGACCAAGCTTGTCAGCAATCTCTCCACCGTATTGGATTAATTCCAAACCTTTGACCGAATGAGAATCGGTTCCGAACGTAAAGGAACATCCGACATCCTTTGCAATACGATATGCACGGATCAATTGATTTTGATCTAAATCCGTATTGACTTCACGCACGGCACCAACGTTGATCTCTATTGCGACGCCAAGTCCAGCAGCTTTTCGATAACAGTTTTCAAAGGTACTGTCCGAAATCAATTCCAGATAAGCATTCTTTTGTACATGCGGCACTCCGCAAGGTGAAAAAGAGTGTGCAATTGAAACAGGAAGGTTCTTTATCACCTTCAAAAAATCTGTATTTTCCAACAGCGATAAAAAGCCGTCAACCATAGCCTTATTGATATAATGCTTGTAATTGATCTCCAGCTCCGGAAAGATCTTTAAAATATCAGCCTCTTTTAAGATGGCCGCCATTGCATTGACCTGCGACTCCGAAAGATACGGAAATTGCTCGGCAAGCCGAGCGCGAATAACCGCGCGAGCTTCAAGAATCTCGGGGAAATCACGCATGACCTCATTGCGCATATGCAGATGAGAATGCGGTATCAGAAGATAGTCGAAGTGTGACGCCCCCTCCTCGGACATACCAAGAAGATCTTTACATGCATAATATTCTGTCTCTGCGCCAAAAAGAGTTTTTAAAGAAGGATCGGCCTGTGAAAAGGCATTTTTCGCCTCCTCTGCCTTGGCGATCGTTTGCGTGCGATACCAATAAGAAGCCCCTTTTACACGTTCATCCCAAATATGATTGGACAAGCCAAAGGTGCGCATACCAAGCTCTGCTTCCTTATTCAAAAAAGCGACCGTAGATGCTCCTTTATCGGTACAACAATTCGAAAAAATATTGTGTGTATGAACATCATGAAAAATTTTCATATAATTACCCTTGTGTAAAAGCAGTATTTGCTATCCAACGGCGAAGATCACCGTTGGATAGCAAAATCAAAATTACCAGTTTGCAGAATCAAAATCAACTTCTGTTCCGTAGCCGCTATCTTGCAGATCGAGCATTGTGATCTTCACCGTTGCATCCTTGATCGAGTTGATATAGGTTGCAAGCTCGGTGGCATAGGTCGTATGCTCGGCAGAGGTGGGAGCGTTTGCCGCAGATGCGGTCAAAGCATTGTTGTAATACCCTGCATCCGCACCACCGAGATCTTCGCACACTTTAGCAACAGTTGCTCTCATCGTTTCATTTGCAACGGTCGTCACACAAACGATCTTACAGGTAGCACCGTTCTTTGCGCGAATATTCTTCAAAAATGCTTTATAAGCAGTCTCAAACGCTTCAGCAGTGATTGCATCGTCACCGGTCAAAGCAAAGTCCTCGGAACCAACGTTAACAACGATCATATCGGCACGGTGGGAGAAGTCACCTTCTTTGCCGTATGCCGTAGAGATCGGATCAGTACCGCTGATCAGTCCTTGCCCCTCAAACGATGTGATTGTATAATTGACCTTAAGTTGATTTGCAACGAGATAAGCGTAAGCTTGAGATGCGTCGCAAGCGTTTCCGTTCAAACCTGCGCCGACAGTGATGCCGTCACCGATAAATTCGATAAACAGTGCATCATCACTCGTCGTGCTCAACTCCAGCTGCTTGCCTTCGAATACGATGTTGTAGAAGCAAGCGGTGCCCGCCGCCTTATCGGAAACTCTTACAATGCGAACGGTATGCTTACCTGCGGGAACATCCGAGATCTCGATATTTTTTACACCGGTGATCGTGAAGTAAGTGCTTTCGTCAGCATTCTTCCATGCCTCGCCGTCAATGAAAACACGGAAGGTTACAGCATCGGAGGTCTGTGTGCGGACAGTGATCATACCGCCGTCACATTCAAGCTCGACCTCAAACCCGGAGCCGGGCCAGTTTGCATTGAGCACACTTTCGGAAGTATCCTCACGCATGCCGAGGAAAGCGACATCGATCGACTTTTCGTTCAGCTTAATAGTGGTTTCATTCTTCGGGGTGGAAGGAGGGATGTTCACATCAGGAGTGGTCGTGACCTCTTCCTTTTTCGTGGTAACGGTTGTATCATCATCAGGTTGATTGGAGTTTTCCGGACCGCAGCTCGAAAGAGTAACGATCATCAAAGAAGCCAACAAAAATATCAGTATTTTTTTCATTTGATGTAACCTCGATTCTTTGTTTATTTAAGTGTCAACTGCAATCAGCCTGCTACTGCGCCGTTTGTGAACGTCACAGTATAAGCTTCGCCGTAAACAGTTGTCGAACCGTCGGTAGATTTCAGATAAGGTCTTACAATAAAAGTAACGGTTGCATTTGCGGGAACATTTTTGATGACCAGAGCCGAAAGATACTCTGCTCCGAATTGGCTTGCAAGATATTGGTTCTTGCTTCCTGCTTCATCAAAACCAAGGAGGGATTTGTAAACGACCTTGATTTCTGCATCGGTTGCGCCAAGGTCCTTGCCGTTTACGATGCGGACAACCTCATAGCCTGCGTTAAGATAATCGATCGAGGACAGGCTGGAAACCAAACGAACGTTGAATTTTCCGTCTGCGGCAGCAGTGTATTGAACACCTTCAAAGTTGATCGATTGAAGTGCTCTCCATGCGGCTGCATCCGCAACGGTATACTCGGTTCCCGACGGATCCTTTGTAGTTCCGTTGACAGAAACAGCATTTACGGTGGTGAGATGCTTGGAGGTTGCAAGGGTGACATCGCCTGCATTGATCTTTCCGACCAATGCGGCTGCGGCATTCTCTGCAAGAGGCTCTGCGATCAGTTCAACCTTTTCGGCAGCAAAGCACTCGGTAAAAGTCATTGCGGCGTCTGCTTTGTTTGCCCATCCGAGAAGACCTCCTGCAATGCGACCGGAGGTAACGGTTGCATTATTGCTACAGTTGGAAACAGAAACTGCAGTATCGGTCCAACCGATGAGACCGCCTGCAAATACGGTGGTGGCGTCGCTCTTGTTGAGCTTTGCGTTAATTGAGCCAAAGTTTGCGCATGCAGTCATAATGAGCTCGCCCTGTCTCTGATATGCAATAAGGCCTCCGGCAATAGAGTTCGTTTTTACAGCCGTATCTCCGCCGGATGTCATTGCACCGTAGTTGTAACAGTTTGTCATCATCAATTTCAAAGATTGTGACTCACCGACGATACCACCTGCCTCGCAGAAACCATTGACATTTCCGGTGTTAATACAAGAATCAATGGTCAGGTTTGCTTTGGTTTGGGCATATACACCGACAATACCACCAAGTTTATGACCTCCTGCAGAAACAGCGGATATGTTCTTTATCTGCGCAGTATTAAGACATTTTGTAAAGGTACCTGTTCCGGTTACCCAAGCCGCAATACCTCCTGCGATAGAGGTATTGGAGCTTTTGCCATCAGCAGAAATTACATTTGTGGTCAAGGTTCCGTTGTTGACACAATCGGTTGCAACGATTTCAGAAGTTGCATTTTTGACATAACCAATTATACCGCCGATACAGACGGCAATCTTGTTTGCAGAGCCTGCGTTAATATCACCATTATTTACGCAATCGGTAAAAACGACCTTCTTCTCGGTGTAACCGATAAAGCCGCCAGCGGCTGCATTAGAGCCTGTTTCGGTGAAGTTGATCACACAGTTGTTAACACAGTTCTCTACGGTAACCTGTGTGCCTGCAGCGGTCATGGCCAAAGCACCACAACGGTTGCCTGTGAATGTAATGGTGCCGTTGAGGGTAAGGTTCTTTACAGTTGCATCGGTCAAAGTGTTGAACAGAGGTGCGTTCAAGCCGCTAATCGACTTTCCGTTGCCGTCCAAAGTACCCTTAAATTCAGCAAGAGATGTCCAATCTCCGGTAAGGGTAACATCGGTCAAGAGCTTTAAGGTTTTGCCCTCATAAGTAGGGGTCTTATCATCAGCCCCCTTGGTGTTTGCTTCGGTAACAAATGCAGACCAAGTCATTTCCTTGCCATCGACCGAAATAGCGTTTGCCTCTGCCGCGGTAGCAGAAATCAAAGCCAATGCCGAAAGCATCATGGTAAGAGTCAAAAACAAAGATATAATTTTTTTCATAGTGACCTCCTGTTTTCGTTCTTTCAAATTATCCTACGTCAGCGTAAAGCTTTTGGATCTTTTCCGTCCAGGAATCCTTTGCACCGCCGTAAATAGTGCTCCAGTTTCCGCTGACATCGTTGACACCAAGACGGAACTGTGCAAACAGTCCGAGTGCATCCGGGAAAAATCTTGCCGTGTCGAATACAACAGAATCGGAAACGATGTCAAACATCTTTGCGCTGTCTTCATCAGCACCGTTATAACGGATTTGGAACATGTTGTAGTAAATCTCATCCGATACGGTACGATATGCCTCGGATGCAAGTGCCTCAAGGATGACACCCGACATATTCATATCGGACACATCGACGGGAACGCTGTAAACGGTTACCCAGAAGCTGGAGCAGGTTCTGTATTCCTGCTGATCCTCATTGAGCAAAGGCATAGGCAGAAGCGAGAACTGTACACCCTCGGCAGAAAGCTGCTGGGAATCCGAAACGTTGCCGTTGTAGAAGAGTGCCTTGTTCTGCAAGAAGGGATCCAGGCTAACGATAGCAACATCCTCATATCTGCCGGTGAACAGTTCCTTTACCTGATCGAAATAGTTGATAAGCAGGCTGTTGGAAAGGTCGTCGGAAAGTGTCATGATACCGCCTTCGTTCTTTACATAAGTAAAGCCAGCGCCATAGAAGAAGGAGTCGCCCGAAACCTGATTGAGCATGACAAGGCCGTAATTTCCCTGCTCAACGCTGACTTTATTCAAAGCCATTTTCAGCATATTCTCCATCGTCCAGTCGTAATCCTTAACAACATCGTAAATGCTTCTTCCGTCAACCTCTTTTGCAAGCTGATAACTCTCATAAAGTGAGGTGTTGACAAACATGCACTGTACATTACGAATAAGGGTTGGGGTAATATCACCCGTTACAAAATAAAGCTTATCACCGACGGTTGCTGTTTCGGTAATAGAGGAGGGCCACCAAGGCTTCTCCAAATCGATATAGGACACTTTTTTGAGGTCGGTATAAAGTCCCGTAACCGCACCAATACCGGCGGCAGGGGTGTACTGACCTACAAGATCGTACTCATGGTCGTTTCCAAGTACGTTTTGGGAAAGCGTGCTGATAAAGCTGTTTCTGTCGTCCCAAGCGCCGTTTGCGTAAACACGCTCGATCTCAACGCCGAAACGCTCCTCAACATTTGCCTCCCTTTCCCACAGCACCTGTTCGACACTTGTGGGCTGTTCAGCGATCTCATCCACCCATTCCCAAGCTTTCTGTCCGTTCCATGTAAAGATTTTGAATTCTTTACCGAAATCGTAGGACTCGGGAAGTGAATCCTTGGGATATCCGTTTTCGTCAAGGTTGCTGTCACCGGCAGGTTTGGTGTCATCCGATGCATCGGTAGTATCCTCGGGGGTGTTTTCGTCACCGCCGCAGGCTGCAAGCATACCGATCATCATAATGCCCACCAAAAGCAGGCAAAGCAGTTTGATTGTTTTTTGCATAACATATTCTCCTTCTAAAATTTTTTATCGCAATGCAAAGAGCGCTGTCAGCAACCATAGATCGCGTTCTCGGCAATTGTTTCAGATCCTATTACTTCAAGAAAGCTTGATATCGACATAGTGCGGGGCGTGGTCTGACAACCAATGAATGCGGTTTCCGACCACTGTCTCATAGCGTTTCACGGTATAACCGCCTGATCCAAAGATATGATCAATATAGTTTCCGCCACTACGGGGAGAACCGATGTTGCCACATCCGCCACATTCATTGACCAGGCATGCAGCTTCTCTCGCCTGCTTGCACAGATCGTTCAAACCGGCCTCGCTCATAAAGCGGTTGTATTCAGCAGAATCCTGTTTGCTGTTAAAGTCTCCGGTACAGAAGATCGGCAAACTGAATCGGGTGCGCAGAGTCTTGATCAATTCGATCTCCTCATCGACACTTTTTTGGATCCATTCATCGCTCTCCCAAGCCCAATGAGTATTCAAGAGCACAAATTGATGTGTGGGATCACTTTTTTCCTTGAGATTCACCCACGTATACAAACGAAGGTGATACCCCTTTTGCGCAACATTCCAGTAACTATTGACTTGAACCCCGGAATCCACAAGCTCATATTTGTCGCTTCGGTAGAGGATAGATGTCAGGTTTTGAACTCCATCTTGTTCCTTAAATACCCAGGTATATTCAAGTCCGTAGTCATTTTTCAAAAGTGTCAGATAGGCGGGAAGCTGATCGATCCACTTTTGGTCGGTCTCTTGAAGTCCAACCGCATCCGGCTGATATTTTGCCAGGACCGCCGCATAAATTTCTACTCGCTGTGCAACGGGAGGTATGATCTTGGCGGACTCTGTCCCGCTGTCCTCTCCCCAACGCGCTGCCAAGATGTTCGAAGTCATGATGCGCAGATCGGCACTGCTACTTAATATCTTGGTATCGGGGGCAAGATCGGTGGCAAAATATTCACCGTCATTTTTTAAGGTAGAAAGCGAAAAACGAAGATAATCTACACATTCTCGAGCGGAATAAGGACCGCCGCTTATGATTTGAAGCTTGTTTCCTTTGAGCACCGCCTTATATGTCATCAGTTGGGGCTTTGCTTCCGTGTAAAGCGTTTGCGAAATCTGACGGTTGGTTTTTCCAATCAAAATTTCGGCTGCACTCTCTTCTCGTCTGTTATCAGCGTACACGGGAAGTATTACATCAAACGCCTCTTTTATGATTTCAGACAAGCGTGTTGCAATCTCGCCGTATCCTGCTCGCTCGGTCTCATATATGATTACATAATCTGCCAAAGGTGTGGAACCGATCATATCCTCATTGCTTATAGCGTTCTTTTCCGATGTATATTGCGCAACGCGAAGACTCTTTTTCCCGTTTGATTCCTCTAAGTTTGCAGGGATCAAGGTCCCGGTAAAATACTTGACCGCATTCTCCAAAAGGGTGTCTGTTGGAGAAACCACAACTAGCTTATTGCCGATTTTTTGGATGGTAAACTGCGAATCCTCAATTGTTTTCAGAGCCTGTTTGGTCTCATCATACCCGGTTCTGCCGAAAAGGATTTCGGAGGATTGAGAATCATACAGCGCACCTCTTTTCAAGTAGTCGGTCTTGGTTTCAAGCGTTACTCCTGTCGCCTGTTTGATCGCATCCAGAAAACTGTTCATAGCGGCTTTCACGGATGATGATGCATTATCGGGATATACCAAAGTATACTTTGCCACTCCATCCGCAACGATCATATCATGTTCATCCGACGCGTTTGTTTCATTTTCGTTTGCTCTGTCATTATCGTTTTCCGATTCCGAATCGCAAGCAATCAAAACAGAAGCCAAAAACAGCATTCCCAAAAGAAGTGAAATGAAGCGAATCGATCTTTTCATAATCTCATCAAACCTCCCATTGTTTTTTCTCAATTTGATTATATCATGTTTCCCCTTTTCTCGCAATGACACTTTTGACAAGAAATATGGCGTTTTCGATTATAATGTTTTTTTGCCAAGCGACAATACGTTCATCCTAAACAAATAATATACCCATTTTTTGTTCACTTTGCACAATTTTTGGCTTTTTTCATGTTTTTTTAGGAAAGAAAAAATTGTTTTTTTCGATATTAATTGACATTTTGTTGTTTTCATGATATACTATAAAAAAGCAAGGAAAGGAGCTACGAGCGTGTCCTATTACCGTTATGCAATTGCATATCCATCCGAAACAGGAAATGAAAAGTATTTTCGTTCTTTGACGCCTCCAACCGAATACTTAAGCAACTTCCCGTACTACTCATACCGATATTATACATCCGAAAAAGATGACTCTCCTGTATGCAATGTTATATCCTTGGGACATGAATTCAGTTGGCCCAATAAAAAACTCGGACCGCGTTCGATCAATCGTTTTATATTGCATTATCTTGTCCGAGGCAGCGGACAGATCAACGGGAGAAAACTCTCCACAGGACAGTTTTTCTTTGTCAAGCCCTATGAAAAGCATACGATCGTATCGGATGATAAAGACCCCATGGAGCTTTACTATATTGGAATCTCGGGCCCCGGAACCGAGATTATTATGAAAAACGCAGGCTTTCTTTCGATTCCACAAATTCAAGATTGCCCATTTATTGAAAGAATTCCCGAATTGTTTCAAAAGCCTTTGTATGAGCCGCATCCCGAGGAGGACATCGATTTCTTTCTGATGGGCTTTTTTCTGCAATTGATCTCTCTGCACAAGCATCATAATATTAAAGCACAAACCCCCCCGAGTGACGATACTTTTTTCTACTATAAGGAAGCGTTGGTTTACATTCAGGATTTTCTGTTGGAAGGGATCACACCGAGAGACGTAGCACAATATCTCCATATCTCGCCATCCTATCTGCGTGTTATTTTTTCCAAGCATTGTAAGTATTCTCTTCGTGAATTACTGATACGGAAAAGAATCGAATGCGCCGCCAGCCATCTCAAGTACGATCATTGGAGTGTGTCGCAGGCTGCCGCGTTGATTGGATACGATGACTATACCCTGTTCAGCAAGATCTTTAAAAAGTACACGGGGATATCGCCTCAAGCGTATAAAAAAGGACAATACAGTATCCCCATCATTCATTCTGATATTTCCAATCCGCGCCAATAATAATAAAAAGCAGCAGATATTTACACATAAAAGCGTGATATCTGCTGTTTTTGTATGATTATTTCATCTGTAATCAGGCGGCGGCTCGGGGAGCGGCGGTTGTTCACCGTCCATCGTGGGGGAAAATCCCGAGTTTGGATTGGAGGGTGAGTGACGCTCAAAATCAAAAACCGTACGTCCGTTTTCAAGCTTTATAGCGGCATCGAAAACCTTACCGTTTCTGGGTGAAACAAATCCTTTGATGATTGAAGTTTTGCCCTTTTCGGTGAGTTCTCTCAGCATTGAGATGGAAATTGCCCTTCCGCACATATTGATATTAACCGAAAACCTACATCCATCCTTATAACCGGTGCATCCGTAAAAGGTCTTTTGTCTGATCAAATCGCTACCGCAAAGCGGACATTTCCCAACAATATCCCTGAAAAAACCTGTATCATTCTCAAGTCTAAAGCCTTCGTCTGTCTTTTTATCAAATGCCTCTTTGATCTCGGCTTCTGCAAGCTTAACACTTTCCTCAACCGATATTTTTCCGTGATAAACCTTTTTGAGTGCCTGACCGAGTTGCGAAGTTTTATATTTATCCATATTGATCTGCATATGAGTAAGTACTTCGATGAGAAACTCACCGTCCGGCAGAATGGTATAAACATCCTTTTTTAACTCAATATACCCGCTTTTGCGTGCATTGTCAATGATGCCTGTTCGGGTTGCCTCGGTGCCGAGCTCCAAGCCTTCAAAGATCGCTTTGTAGTCTTCGCTGTCATCCGACGCGATCCCTTCCTCATTTTCGGCTTGCTCCTTTGCCGCCTTCTTTTCGTCCTTGAATGGATTTTTGAGGTAATTATTGAGAGTTTCAATGGTATAATGCTTAGGCGGCGATGTCTCTTTTTCGGTGGGCTTAAAGTTGATATTGACCGAGTCTCCCTTTTTTAATGAAGGTAATATCTTATCCTTTTGGGTGTAATCGTCATATTTCGTCCACCCTTTTTCCAGCATGACCATTCCTTTGAGGGTAAAGGTTTCATAGTCTCCTACAGCAATGGTGATCTCGGTTCTGGAAACCACACACTCCTCTGCGCAAAAGACAGCAACAAAACGTCGGAACACGGTGGAATAGACCTGCATTTCACGCTCATTCAGCTGTTGCTTATTGGGGATCTTGTATGTGGGGGTGAGTGCCGAGTGCGATTCGATCTTACTGTCGTCAAAAATTGTTTTATTATCTTTAAAAGTTACGGGATATCCGAGCTTGGCGCATCCCGCGAGGATCTGGCGTATCTTATCCTTTTCTGCCGTGGCAAGATACTCGGAATTGGTACGCGGATAGGTGAGATATCCTTTCTCGTAAAGCCCTTGAACCAATGTCAAGCTTTCCTGCATTGACATCTTATATTTCTTTCCAAGCACGTTTTGCAGCTTGGAAAGTGAATAAAGCTTTCCCGGAGAAAGCTTATCTTTTTTGTTTTTTATGCCTGTTACCACAGCACCCGCGGCATTGTAGCGCGCGCAAGTCTGTTCAGCCTGCAAAAATTGATTATCGTCAAATTTATTTTTAGAAGTCAGCTCTATAACTTCACCCTGCGTTTTTTCGGCACTGACAAGAGCATAATATTTTCCCGGTACAAACCTTCTGATTGCCATGTCTCTGTCATAGATTGCCTTGACGATAGGGACAATGACACGACCGACGCGCAAAAGTGTGCCGTTTTTAATAGTCGCGTAACGGGTAAGGTTGACGCCGTAAAGCCAATCGATATAGGTTCTTGCAAACCCTTCGGCGGCAAGAAGATCGTATTCACTTTCATCCTTCATTTCCGAAAGTGCTTTTTTGACAGTTTGCGGAGTTTGATCGGGAAGCCACAGCCTTTTTAGTTTTTTGGGAGTTTTGAGCGCGTTTTGAATACAAAGTCTGACAATGATCTCACCCTCCCTATCCGCGTCTCCCGCATTGACGACCGTATCAACATCGTCTCGGTTGCAAAGGGTACGTATAAGCTCAAACTGGCGCAAAACGCCTGCATCGACCTGTTTATCATTGCCCTTTCTCAATTCAAAACGGAACTCATTTGGAAAGCACGGAAGATTATCCATAGTCCAATGCTTATTTCCTTCGGGGTTAGGATGATATGCCTCTATATCACAAAGTGAAAACAGGTGTCCAAATGCCCAAGTGATAATATAACCGTTTCCCTCAAGATATCCGTTTCTCTTTTGCATCTCTCCGATTCCTTCGGCAATATTTCTGCCAAGACTTGGTTTTTCGGCAACAATTAAGATCATAATGGCATGTCCTCCTTTCCAAAAGCTTCAAAAAAGACCGCAGTCCTGCCTGACTGTGCGCAGAACTGCGGTACAATAATCAAATCGGTTTATCAAAGATACTTTTTAACGGTATCGGATGCTTCGTCCTCGGGCATAGAAACGGTCATGAGCATATTAACCCCAAGCTTTGTAGACAAGCGGTCGAGCTCGACAACCAGCGCTTCAAACGAAGGAACATCCCCCTTGCAGATTTTCAATGTGCTGTCGACAAACAGATCTGTTACATCGTGATTGCTTGCAAGAATACCTGCAATGAATCCGTACAGCGACTGTGCGTCAGCAATCATGTACTCCTCAACGTCAACAAGTCTTGCCGTGGGTTTAATATCGTATCTCAGCTTTACACCCTTTTCAATACAAACAACATCGCCCTTGGTTACTTCCAAAGCACTGTTTACGAGATTGATCAAGGTCTTGGTTTTTCCGGTACCCTTTACGCCGATAATTAATTTAAGCATGATGTTTTCCTCCTACATATTCGGACGAAACCGTCCTTGTGTATACATTATAGCAAATTTCGGAAGTAAAGTCAAGAGTTTTTGCAAGGTTCTCTGTTAATTTTTCAATCTTTCTTCCAATTCGACGCGCAAATCCTCATATCCGGGCTTTCCAAGCAGTGCAAACATATTCTTTTTATAGGATTCGACACCGGGCTGGTTGAAGGGGTTGACCGCCAAGAGGTAGCCGGAAACAGCGCAAGCCAGCTCGAAGAAGTAGATCAGCTCGCCCAAAGAATATGCGTTTCTGTCGCTGACGTTGATCACGATGTTTGGAACACCGCCATCCACATGCGCGAGAATCGTGCCATTCATCGCGGTCTTCTTTACGTCATTGAGATCCATTCCTGAGAGGAAGTTAAGTCCGTCGATATTGGCGTGATCTTCGGGAATTTTAAAGCTGCTACCCGTGTTCTCAACGTTGATAACGGTTTCAAACATCGTGCGGGTTCCGTCCTGAATGAACTGACCGAGAGAGTGAAGGTCGGTCGAGAAAATGACGGAGGACGGGAAAATACCCTTTTGATCCTTTCCTTCGCTCTCGCCGAAAAGCTGTTTCCACCACTCGCTGAGCATTGCGGTGAAAGGCTCGTAGCTTGCAAGCACCTCGACGCTCTTACCCATTCTGTTTAAAATGTTGCGAAGTGCAGCATAACGGTAGCAATCGTTATTTTCAAGATTGGGATCTTTATATTTTTCCATCGCGGATGCAGCACCTGCCATGAGTTCATCAATATCGATACCTGCACATGCGATGGGAAGGAGTCCGACTGCCGAAAGAACAGAAAAGCGTCCGCCGACATCATCCGGTACAACAAAGGTCTCATAACCGGCAGCGGTTGAAAACTCCTTAAGGGTTCCGCGTGCCTTATCGGTGGTTACAAAAATACGCTCTCTTGCGCCTTCCTTACCGTACTTCTCTTCAAGCAGAGCACGGAAAACGCGGAAAGCAATAGCGGGCTCGGTCGTCGTTCCCGATTTGGAAATGACGTTAACACAAATATCCTTGCCCTCACAGACCGCAAGAATCTCATTGAGCGAATCTGTGCTGATGCAATTACCTGCAAAATAAATATCGGGCGTATCCTTTTTCAGGCTATTATACATTGGAGACTTTAAAAATTCAATGACCGCGCGAGATCCGAGATAAGATCCTCCGATTCCGATGACGACCAAAACATCGCAGGTCTTTTTGATTTTCTCAGCGCAGGTCTTGATGCGAGCAAATTCCTCTTTATCATAATTGACGGGAAGATCGATCCAGCCCAAAAAAGTGTTTCCGGGACCGGATTTGCTGCGCAACATGGAGTCTGCAAGAGTGACCTGAGGTTGGATCATGGAATATGCATGATCATTAACAAAAGAAGAGAGATACTTGTCGTTAAGTTTGATTGACATTTTGAGTTTGACCATCCTTTGAAAAAATTCCAAACCTTATTATACAACATTCATTTCAAAAAAACAATATGTTTTTTGAAAAAAATTATGTTTTTAGGTATATTTTTTCTTAATGGTACTATTTTCGATTCAAATCAACAAAAAACGTGCCGTAATTCTGCGCAATATCTCAAAAAAATTGATCTTCTCAACATTTTGTTCAGCGCAAATGGAAATACTTCCCACCAATTCACCGTTGCAAAGAAATCCAACCGTTCCAACCTGATCTCCTATGTGGATGGGAGCCTCGAGTTTTTCGGGAAGTGTGATCTGTGCTTCAACAGTTGATATCTTCCCTTTCGGAAGAACGACCGAAAAATCGCCGTGTGAGATGAGACAGCTGTTTTCACAACCGCCGACCACCGGAATAGGATCAAGCGCGGATGCCTGTGCTGTGTAAATACCGTAATTGGCAAATCCCCAGTCTAAAAGCTCGGATGCGATTGCATTGCGGATGTCACGAGATTCGGCTCCCATGATCACGCAGATCAGTGAAAAATCATCGCGCTCGGCCGTTACGCTCACACAAAAACCGGCTTTTGAGGTTGAGCCTGTTTTAAGTCCTGTACAGCCCGGATAGAAGCGAACGAGACGGTTGGTATTAGTCAGTCCGAACGCACCGTCGCGGATGGTGTCCATCCAAATGGAGCTATACTGCAGAATTGTTTCATGTTGAATCAACTCTTTTGACATGATCGCAATATCATGTGCGCTTGTTAAATGCCGCTCAGCTGTATCGTCGAGCCCCGTAACGTTCTCAAAAACGGTTTCAGTCATACCGAGCTGTCCTGCGCGTGTATTCATTTTTTCTACAAAGGCGGACACACTGCCTGCGACGTATTCAGCAAGAGCCACCGCCGCATCATTTGCCGATGCGATAACGACGCTTTTGAGCAGATCCTCAAGCTTCATTTGCTCGCCTTCCTTCAGGTACACCTGCGAGCCGCCCATGGATGCGGCGTTTGCCGAAATGCTGACGGTATCGTCAAGGCGCACGGTGCCCGCGTCGACCGCCTCCATGACGAGCAAGAGTGTCATGATCTTTGTCACCGATGCGGGGGGCAGCGCCTCGTCTGCGTTTTGTTTGTAAAGGATCGCGCCCGTGGTTGCCTCCATTAAGATCGCGCTTTTACAGTTCAAATTCAATGAGCCGTCCTCAACTCCGAGATCGGAAACGGCGACTGTCTCGCTCTCCTCTTTTTCTGCGGAGATCGGTTCGGTTCTTTGAGCGTTTTCTGCGTGGATAGGTAGTGTACTTCCCCACAAAATGAACGCCGTGACAAGCAACGTCAAAATTCGTTGCATTTTTAAGCTTCGTTTCATATCAATCACCTCGTCACAATTTATGTATGAAAATGAAAAGATATGCAAAAACATTGAAAAGAGCCGGCTCAAAAGAACCGACTCGGAAAATATTATTCTAATTTTTATGAATTTTCTAAAAACGGTGTTTTGGCGTAGCATTCACAAAAACGCACCACGTCCTTAACCACATCCCCGTTCAATTGCTCCTTGCGAAAATTGATCTTTACCGTTCCTTTTTTCACTCGACCGCCATTTTTCTTATCTCGCCGTTCGGCTGAAAAAAAGAACATATAAAACGTGGTTTTTGATTTGGATTGTGTAAAGGCATATGAAATTCCCCATTTGTTTATTTCATTCCAACCATAAAATCGATTTGGAATGATTGGAATGAGGCGTTGCTCTTTGACACCGTTAAAATCAATTACAATTTTATATCCGCTGTAAAAGATCAAAAGGAAAATGCCTGTCAAAAACAAAAATATCGAACTGATAAAAAGTTTCCACTCGTCGTAATCCTGCGGTTGTCGAATGCTTTGTTCAAAGCCATCAGTCGAGACCAAAACAAATACAAATGATGAAAGTAAAACAAGAAAAACAGAAACAATGCATAAAGATAAATCGTGCTTTATAATAAGTTTCTCATCAACTTTCTTGCAACGCATTTATATCTCCTTTCGTGACAAAGGGAGGACAATCGTTCAATCGCCCTCCCCAATAAATAAAAGTTTAATTCTTTACAGAAAACTGATAGATCGTGGTATAATCGTATTTTTCCTCGGGGGTCAGTACGACGCTTGTAAAATGCGGTTTGTTGATGGCATCGGGCATCTTTTGTGTTTCAAGACAGAAAAGCGCCTGCTTGTTTTGCGGATAGCCGCCCTTGAAGGGATGATCGGCATTGGAAAGGAAGTTGCCGCTGTAGAACTGCACGCAGGGCTGATTGGTATAGACCTGCATCATGCGTCCGCTGTTCGGCTCATAAACCTGTGCACGGAGGACGGGCTCCTTGGTCTCGCCGCCAGTAAAGCAAATGCAATGGTCATAGCCGCCCGCGATCTTAATATCCTCATTTTCCATATCAAAATCCCTGCCGATGGTTTTAGGCTCGCGGAAATCAAAGGGAGTTCCCTCAACCGAGCGTAATTCTCCCGTGGGGATCAGCGTTTCGTCGGTGGGCAGATAGTGATCAGCGTCCATTTGCAGAACATGATCGAACACCTTGCCCGACGCGTAGCCACCGAGGTTGAAATAGGTGTGGTTGGTGAGGTTGACGATCGTTTTTTGATCGGTCTCTGCCTCATAATGGATCGAAAGTGCGTTGGAAGCAAGCAATGCGTAAGTTACGGTAACACTCAGAGTTCCGGGATAGCCCTCTTCTCCGTCGGGAGAGGTCAGCTTCAAGATCAGCTTGGGCTCGTCTCCGTCGACAGCCTTAACACTCCAGAGTTTGTGAGAAAATCCCACCTTTCCGCCATGGAGAGAGTTGACACCGTTATTGATGAAAAGGCTGTATTCCTTGCCGTCAAGCGTGAATTTTCCTTTTGCAATACGGTTTCCAATGCGCCCGATGAGAGCACCTTGATAGCCGTCGCCCAGCACGTAATCGCGCAAAGAATCGTAGCCGCCGATGACGTCGGTCATTCTTCCCCATCTGTCGGGAACGCGGATCTCGACAAGCGCGCCGCCAAACTCGCTGACACGGACGCTCATGCCGTTTTTGTTTTTCATGGTATAGGTATAAACGTCGGTGCCGCCGTCAAGCGTACCGAAAAGATGCTTTGTAATCATGATTCAGCCCTCGTATCCGTTGGGATTCTTCTTCATCCAGTTTGCAAGGTCACGGCACATATCGTCAATGTCATTCTCCGCATGCCAGCCGAGAACCTCATACGCCTTCTTGGGATCCGCATAGCAGGTTGCGATGTCACCGGGACGGCGGTCAACGATCTTATAATTGACGGTCAGTCCCGTTGCCTTTTCGTATGCTTTGACGATTTCCAGCACAGAATAACCCGTGCCGGTTCCTACGTTGAAGTGCTCAACGCCCGTTACCTTTTCTGCGCGCTCGAGTGCCTTGAGGTGCGCCTTTGCAAGGTCAACAACATGGATGTAATCGCGCACACCGGTGCCGTCCTTAGTGTCGTAGTCATTGCCAAATACCGACAGATACGGCAGCTGTCCTGCCGCAACCTTTGCGACGTAAGGCAGGAGGTTGTTCGGGATGCCCTTGGGATTCTCGCCGATCAATCCGCTCTTGTGTGCGCCGATGGGGTTGAAATAACGCAGGATCGAAACGCTCCAATCGTTATCGGATACCCAAACATCCTTAAGGATGCGCTCGATCATGAGCTTGGTCTCTCCATAGGGGTTGGTGGTGGAAAGCGGGAAATCCTCACGGATCGGAACCGTTTTGGGGTTGCCGTAAACGGTTGCGGAAGAACTGAAAACGATCCTCTTAGCATCGTATTTTGCAAGCAGCTCAACGAGATTTAAGGTGCTGACAAGGTTGTTGTAATAGTACATGCCGGGCTTTTGCACCGATTCGCCGACTGCCTTCAATCCCGCAAAGTGGATCGCGGAATCGATGTCGGGATTCTCGATGAATACCTTTTCCAAAGCATCCTTGTCGCACAGATCGACCTCATAAGCGCGGAAATCCTTGCCCGTGATCTCCTTGATGCGGTCAAGCGCCTTGGGGCTGCTGTTATAGTAATTGTCTGCTACAACAATATCGTAGCCTGCGTTGAGAAATTCGACAGCGGTGTGGGAACCGATAAAGCCGGCTCCACCTGTAATCAAAATAGACATTTATGATAACCTCTTTTCTTCAGGGTAAATTATTTCCAAAGCTGTTCGGGATACTCGCCCGAGTCGATCATTGCGCGGATAGATGCTTTAACGCGCGCTTTATCCTCGGCATAGGTGACGCCCTGCCAAACCGACTGTGTAGGATAAACCTTAACGTCGCAAAGCCCCGCCTTTCGTTGCTCGTCCACCGCCGTAGGAAGATAGTATTCTGCCTTGAGCGGATTGCCGCCGAGATCGGACAGGAATTTTACAAATCCGTTTTCCAACTTTTCAAAGAATGCGGGTGTAAAGCCCCAGCAGTTCATGGAAACGATGGTGTCAAACGGCAGATCGATCCAAGTCTCTCCGTCGTCGTCAAGATATGCCGCGCAGGTCTCTTTTTTCATAATTTTGGTACGCTCGGTCACGCTTTGCAGCATATCGGCAGAATCGACGGTGCAATGTCCGCGCGAAACAGTGCCGTTTTCGGTCAGCGTATTTCCAAGACGGAAGCCAACCATACAATGATGAGCAACGCCGTTTGTCTCGTTTGCGTCCTTCAGATGCTTTGCAAGCTGGACAAAGGTATCTCTGCCATAAAAGTCATCGGCATTGATGACCGCAAAGTTGTCCTTTACAATGTCACGCACACAATAGATCGCATGTCCCGTGCCCCAAGGCTTTTCTCTGCCCTCGGGGACCTTGAAGCCCTCGGGAAGCTCATCGGATTTTTGGAACGCATAGGTAACCTTTACTTTCTTTTCAATGCGAGCGCCTACCGTTTCACGGAACAGCTCCAAATTTTCTTCCTTAATGATAAATACAACGTGATCAAAGCCTGCGTTGAGTGCATCATAGATTGAAAAATCGATAATAAACTCTCCGTTATCGGTCATTGGATCAAGTTGTTTGAGCCCGCCGTAACGCGAACCCATGCCTGCCGCAAGTATAACCAGTGTCATGTTGGGCTTTTACCTCCGAATTGATATATTACCCTTTAAGTATACACGAAAATGAGCAAAAAGTAAAGAGGTTTTCCCGAATTTAAAGAAAAAATATCCTTTTTTTATAAAAAAAGAAATTTTTTATCTTTTGCTATTGACAAATTCTTAACAATGTGTTATAATTGTCTCAAATGATACAATTTGGAGGGAATATGGTTTTTTCCGACAAAGATCTTAAAATTATATTTGAAAACCGTCTTTTCACGGGAGTTGACCGCAACCAAGCGGTTGATATCTTTGAAAAATACGGATGCAAAACCGTGGAATATACCGACGGAGCTGTTTTGCACTGTCCGGAATGCAATGAAAAAAGTGCCGGATTAATCTTAGCGGGAAAAGCTGTTGTCAACACTCCCGATCCTTCAAAAAAAACACTTCTGCGATTTTTGAGCGTGGGTGAACCCTACGGCATCGCAAATCTGTTCAGCAATGCTCCCTATGTCAGCATCATTCGTGCCCACGGAGCATGCCGTGTCTTTTGCATGCCGGAAACTGCTGTAAGGTGTCTGTTGGAAAAGGACGCTGCGTTTCTGTATCATTATTTGGCATTTCTCACCGACAGGATCCGCTATCTCAACCGAAAGATCGGATATCTGACCGCAGGAAGTGCTGAACGGCGCTTGGCGCTGTATCTCTTCTCTCTCGGCAAAGAAAACGTTAAGCTTGATGCCTCGATCTCAGCCCTTTCGGATCTGCTTGATGTTGGGCGCGCATCACTTTACCGCGCTTTTGATAGATTGACCGAGGACGGTTATATTCGTAAAGAGGGGCGTAGCTTTACACTCCTTGACCCCGAAGGTATGCTTGCGGCATACCGTTAAAACAGGAATCAAAAAATTATATATAAGAAAGGATTTCAGATTATGAAAAAAATTCTCGCTTTGATTCTCGCAGCCATCACACTTTTGACGCTCTTCGTTTCCTGTGCTCCCACAAATAACGAAGGAAACGACACAGGCACTCAACAAGGTTCGGAAAACGACACCCAAGCTCCTACCCCCGTTGATATCAATGTTTACACCTTGAACGGTACGACCGGTTTTGGTATGGCAAAATTGATCAGCGATGCAAAAAAAGGAACCTTTACTACCGAAAATTATACTTTTACGGTACAGTCTGACGCATCCGTGGTTCTGTCGGCGCTGATCAACGGTGACGTTGACATTGCGGCTCTCCCCACAAATGCCGCAGCCAATGTTTATAATAAGAGCAATGGCGAAGTAAAAATTCTCGCTGTAAATACACGCGGTGTGCTCTACCTTTTGGCAAAGGGTGAAACAACTGTGTCCTCTTTTGAAGCTCTTCGCGGAAAAACCGTATATGTTCCCGCACAAAATCCCACCTTTATTTTCACACATCTTTGCAAGCAGAACGGTTTGAAGCCCGGAACCGATATTACGATCGATTCTACGACCTATGCAGAAGCTGCCGCATTGCGTGACGCGGTTGCATCGGGTCTGGTTGATTATGCTGTGTTGCCTGAGCCTATGGTAACGATCGCCATGGCAAGCGCAAAAAAAGCCAATGTAACCTTAACAAACGCAATGGATCTGACGGCGGAATGGGACAAGGTTTGTACCCCCGGTTCTCTTGTGCAAGGTTGTGTTGTCGTCCGCAAGGCATTCCTCGAGGCACATCCCGAAGCTGTTTCGAACTTTCTCAAGGCTTACAAGTCCTCCATTGAATACTTGACGTCCAACACTGCTGAAGCGGCACAGCTGATTGTTGAAGCGGGGATCTTTACCAACGCAACGGTTGCTGCCAATGCCATTCCAAAGTGCAATGTATGCTATTTGGACGGTGCTGAAATGAAGACTGCCATGGAAGTGTTCCTTACCGCATTGAAGGATATCAACGCCAACTCGATTGGCGGCAAGCTTCCCGCGGATGATTTCTACTACAACGCACAATGAAATTTTTAGGGCGCATTTGCCGTGTTATTTTGATTGCGGCATTTTGGATCGGCGTTTGGACATTTGCCTCGTGGAAAGTAGGAAAGCCCCTGCTCTTCCCCTCGCCTGCGGCGGTAATCCGTCGGTTATTTGAGCTGATGCAAACCAAAGATTTTTATCTGATCACGGTCAATTCGCTTTGGAATATCGTTAAAGGGATCCTCGCCGCTGTATTCGGCGGCAGCCTCCTCGCAATGATCACCTCCCGCATACGTTTTTTGCGGGAGGCGATTCTGCCTGTTATGACGGTTATCAAAGCAACCCCCGTTGCATCCTTTATTATTTTGGCGCTGATATGGATCGGATCTGCAAAGGTACCAACCTTTATTACTGTTCTGATCGTTCTGCCGGTAATATGGACAAACCTTGACGAAGGCTTGCGCAAAGTGGATCCGCAACTGGTGGAGGTTGCAAAGGTTTACAAAATGCCTCTTCTTCGTCGGCTGCGTCTCTTGACACTTCCCTCCGTAAAACCCTACTTTGTTTCTGCTTGCCGTACCTCTTTGGGACTTGCATGGAAAGCAGGCATTGCCGCTGAGATCATTGCCATGCCACGAAACAGCATTGGTACCATGATAGGTGATGCAAAACAATACATTATGACCGAAGATATGTTTGCATGGACCTTGACGGTTATTTTGCTCAGTCTTGTAATCGAATTTCTGTTTGCCGCTCTTTTTAATAAGTTGGGCGGGAAACGGCACAGAAAGGAGACGGTTTGATGCTGGAATTTCAAAACGTATGCTTTGCTTACGGCAAAAAGCAGGTTTTGACCGACCTTTCCTTTACCCTTTCTGACGGTGAGATCCTTGCCGTTATGGGCGAATCGGGATGCGGAAAAAGCACTCTGCTCCAGCTTGTGGCGGGCTTTTTGAAGCCGAAAAGCGGAATCATCTTAAATCAGGCGTGTAAAATATCTTATGCTTTTCAAGAACCTCGTTTGTTTCCTTGGCTGACAGTAACCGAAAATCTGCGTGCGGTACTCTCGGATAAGGACACGGCTGATTCTCGAATCGCCGATGCACTGGATACGGTTTCGCTCTCCGATGCGGCTCATCTCTACCCCGACGAGCTCTCCGGCGGCATGAAAAGCCGTGCGTCCTTGGCGCGTGCGCTCGCCTATGGCGGTGACCTGTATTTGCTTGACGAGCCGTTTGCGGCATTAAACGAAGAGCTTCGCGCAGAGCTTTCAATAAAACTTCGTGAAAGAATCCGTCAAAGCGGTGCATCTGCGATCCTTGTGACGCACCAACGTGCTGATGCTGAATTGATGGCGGATAGAATTCTCATGCTTTGATCTGAATATCGAAAAAACGCTGCAAAGCCGAAAGCCTTGCAGCGTTTTTTCGATTTGAATTAGCCCTGACTGGAATAGTTGGGCGCTTCCTTTGTGATGTTGATGTCGTGGGGGTGAGACTCTAAGAGACCCGCATTGGTGATGCGGATGAACTGTCCGGTTGCCTTGAGTGTCTCAATGTCGGGGGCACCGCAGTAACCCATACCGGAACGCAGACCACCCATAAGCTGGTATACGGTGTCGGCAACGCGTCCCTTATAAGGCACACGACCTTCAACGCCCTCGGGAACGAGCTTCTTGTTGTTCTCCTGGAAGTAACGGTCCTTGGAACCGTTTTCCATAGCGGCAATAGAACCCATGCCACGGTAGACCTTGAAACGTCTGCCCTGATAAAGCTCCTCTTCTCCGGGGCTTTCCTGACAGCCTGCAAGGAGAGAGCCGACCATGATAACACTTGCGCCTGCGGCAATTGCCTTGGTCATGTCGCCCGAATACTTGATACCGCCGTCTGCAATGACGGGGATGTTATACTTTGCTGCCTCCTCTGCGGCATCGTAGATCGCGGTGATCTGCGGTACGCCGATACCTGCAACGACACGGGTGGTACAAATGGAACCGGGGCCGATACCGACCTTCACGCAATCGGCTCCTGCAAGGATCAAGTCTCTTGCTGCTGCCGCAGTTGCGATGTTGCCCGCAATGATCTGTGCCTCGGGGAACTTCTCTTTTACCTTTGCAACACTGCGGAGAATGTTTGCCGAATGACCGTGTGCGGAGTCAAGAACAAGGAAGTCAACTCCTGCATCGATCAATGCACCTGCACGGTCAAGCACCTCGCTGTTTGCACCGATTGCGGCACCGCAAAGAAGTCTTCCCTTTGCGTCCTTTGCAGAGTTGGGGTACTTGGTTGCCTTTTCAATATCCTTAATGGTGATCAACCCACGCAAAACGCCCTTCTCGTCCACGATCGGGAGTTTTTCGATGCGGTGCTTGTGCAGGATCGCCTGCGCCTGCGCAAGGTCTGTTCCAACGGGAGCGGTGACAAGGTTTTCCTTTGTCATGACCTCGCTGATCTTGAGATTGTAATCGGTGATAAAACGCATATCGCGGTTGGTGATGATACCAACCAGCTTTTTATTTTCGTCGCAGATCGGAACACCGGAAATGCGGAAATTGTGCATCAGGTTTTCTGCTTCGTAAACAAAGTTATCGGGATGCAGGAACAGTGGGTTGGTGATGACACCGTTTTCGCTTCTCTTTACACGGTCAACCTGCTCTGCCTGTTTGTCGATAGACATATTTTTATGGATGGTACCCGCACCGCCCTCACGCGCCATAGCGATCGCCATGTCGGATTCGGTCACGGTATCCATTGCCGCACTCAAAAGCGGGATATTCAAAGTAATCTTGTTAGTCAGTCTGGTCTTAAGACAAATGTCCGCAGGTAACACGTCGCTTTTTGCGGGGATCAGCAAAACATCGTCAAAGGTGAGGCCTTCTTTGAGAAATTTTTCGTTGAAGTTCATTTTTACATCTCCTTGTTCCGATATATTTCTAATATTATAACAAAATATGACCTCTTTGTCAAGTCGAAACACCTCTTTTTTTTCTTATTTTACAACTTTTTTCGATGCAAAATAAGAGTTGCTCAAATTAATAAATTTTTTTGCGCATTTTACACAAATTTTTTCCGACAGTCAAAAACAGAGGTGTCCGACAAACCGTCGGGCACCCCCTTTTTTATTTAAATACGCAACCGTCAGCTACCGCATCCGCAACGCGAGGAAGGTACGCGTTCATTGGGCAAAACGGGGGCAATACCGTTGCTGCAAAACTCTCCGACAGGGAAAGGCATGCTGCGGAAGACGTGACAAGGATCATCTTCCTCCACCGGATGGCACTCTTTTTCGGGAATGCAAAATTCAGTGGCATTTACCAAAAGCTGCGCGGGACGCACGATGCGAACAATTGAAAAGATACCGAGAGAAACAGTCAAAAATCTTCTTCCATTATCGTTATCGTCAAACATCAAGGGTGCGTCAAGCGAGGATAAAACCGCCTCGGGCAGGTCATTTTCCTGGCAGCAGCAACAGCAGCAGTTGCAGTCGGATGCTTTTTCCATGATCTTAGTCCCCAACAGCACCGGTTCTACAACCTCTACAATTGCTGTGGGAGCGTTGTGTTCCGAACATTTGGGTTTGGGAACGGCACAGAAGTCGTTGCCAAATCCGTTGCTTTTAAAGATGTTAACATTGCTCTCGCCACCGAAAAGGATCACGCGTTTTTCCAACACAGCAATACCTTCCAGTTCTTGAGAATGGCCGCCGCCAATGCAGGCTTCAAAGGTAACTTTTACATAAAAACGAATGGTTACCGCATAAAAACCGCGGTTAAACTGAATGGGATCAATGCCGATAAAAGTCCATACGATGCAGGCACTTTTCGCTCGAATTGCTCCTGTGCGCTCCAAAATCTCATTTCCAAAGCAGGAAAGGTACACGCGTACATTTTCAAAGCAATCGCGGTCACGGCAAGAATCTAACACCCGATCAGTCTCAATGCAAACCGTCTCTCTGGCAGATGCCGAGGGTGTGCACTGGAATCTGTTTTCCGCCATAGTTGTCAGTCTCCTTTTTTTCATATTTCAGAGAATACTCTCCTCGCTAACATTCTATGCACTTCCCCATTATTTGACACAAAGCGCCTCTTTCTTAATTAAAATTGTAAACATTCCGTGATGCGCTTGCAAAATATGCTTTTTTCATATATAATATAGAGGTATTTTAAAAAAAAGAGGATATTGTTATGAAAAAAAGAGTTTTACTGTCGGTGCTTCTCATTCTTCTCTCTCTTTCCATGCTGCTCACAAGCTGTGAAAAGGTTGATCTTGGAGATGATAGCGACACACAAGCCGAAACAAGCGCCAACTTCAATCCCGGTACGATCTACGGCAGATGGTATTCATCCAAAAATCAAACGGTTGTGGAAATCTCCGAGGCATTGGATCAGGTCACGCTGTATCTACTCAAAGCCGGCTATTACGAATATGAAAAAAAGATCACGGGAAGCTGCACCTATGAAGATCATATTTTGACGATGACGGGTGACGATGGCAAGACCTATTCTTGGGTATTCGATGCAAAAACCGGCACGCTTTCTGCAAGTATGGACTCCGACACCTCTGTCTATTCACGGCGTGAGGATCTCCCAACCGAACATATTTCCACCCCCTTTCCCGATTTTACAACCTTGAAATGCGACAAACTGGTGACACTTGGGAAGTACACCGAGCTCACCCATTCTGCCGATTGTATGGCAGAAGCCGCAATCTCTATCTTCAATAACTATTACAAAGCGGTTGAAAAGACACCCGCAACGATCACCGATCGCGCGGCAAAGCAGGGCGACCTTGTCAACATCGACTACACAGGTTACCTTAACGGTGTTGCCTTCAGCGGCGGCGCAGCAAAAAGTCAGGATGTTTCGCTGATTGAAAACAGCGGTTATATCCCCGGTTTTGCTGAAGGTGTGATCGGTAAGATCGCGGGATCCACCTTCGACGTAAACGTTACCTTCCCCGAGGATTACGGCAGTGAAGATCTTGCGGGAAAGGCTGTCGTTTTTAAAATGACGCTCAATAAGATATATGATCTGACCATTCCCGATGCCGACATCGCAACCTACACCGAAAATGAGCATACGACCTATCAGTCTCTTTTGGACGAAGCATCGAGATCATTTATCAAGGACGATCTGTGGTCGCAGGTGCTTGACGCTTCAAAATTTGAGAATATGCCGGAAAGCGTGTACGGATATTTTCTTACCTACTACATTGACATGTACCGCTACTATGCTGTTATGTACGGCATGGACTACAATACCCTTTTGAGTTATTACGGAATCACAGAAGCCGATTTTATTGAGGCGGCAAAGAAGGACGCAATGCAGTTTGCCGTAGCATTTGCGCTCTCTGCCAAAGCAAATATTTCCTATACGCAGGAAGACTATGACGCAAAAATTGAGGAGTACGTTGCCCAACTGGTAGACGCGAAAACCCATACACGCGAAGAAGCGCTGGCTCATATCAACGCAAACGAGCTCCCCTTGATCAAAGCCGATTTGACCGTGAATGCCGTTATCGACTGGATCTATGCGCAAAATGTAAAATAAATAAAGAGAAAAAACAAGAGCAGCCAAGTTGGCGCGCCTGCAATAAAGCAGGTGCGCCATTTTCTTGACTTTACAGTGGATTTATGATATAATAAACATAAAGATGAGGAGGTGACAAGGAATATGGAATATCGAGGATTATTGATGCACGGCGTAAAAATGCCCTTGCGAGCAAGCATTTTTACTTGTGATATAATAAATTGTTTAAGTAAGCAGAGAGACGATGAAAGGAGGTCTTGTATATGAATATTCTACATATGAAATACGCGGTCGAGGTCGCAAGACTTGGATCGCTGAATAAAGCAGCGGAAACGCTTATGATCGCACAACCGAATATCAGCCGATCTATCAAAGAGCTTGAAGCTGATCTTGGTATTACGATTTTTCAACGAAGCGCAAAAGGAATGGTTTTGACTCCGGATGGT
>JAFTXB010000288.1 GCA_017461825.1 Clostridia bacterium | reverse complement strand
TGGGTAAATATCTCGGCGTATTGGCGCTTGCCGCTTGTGCGATCATTTTCGTGATCGGTCTGATCAACGAGATCCCGCCCCTTGAGATCTTTATGACCGCCGTTTCTCTGGCTGTCTCCGCGATCCCCGAGGGACTTCCCGCAATCGTTACCATCGTACTTTCCATCGGCGTACAGCGCATGGTCAGCAAAAACGCGATCATTCGCCGTCTGCCCGCTGTCGAAACACTGGGCAGCGCATCGGTTATCTGCTCGGATAAGACCGGTACGCTGACACAAAACCGAATGACCTTGGTTCGCACCTATTGCGACGGAAAAGCCGAAAGCGACGCGTTTACGGCAGGCGAAGCGATCTCCGACGAAACGAGAAATCTGCTCCGTCTCTCCTCTCTCTGCTGTGACGGTTCGGTCATCTTTGAAGGTGACAAGGAACAGCACATCGGCGACCCCACCGAGACAGCTTTGGTGCTTGCCGCACACAAGAGCGGTATGCCCAAAGATGCGCTCAACGCAGAGTTTCCCCGTGTTGCCGAGCTTCCCTTTGACTCCGACCGTAAGCTGATGTCCACCGTCAACCGCATTGACGGAAAGCTTGTGGTTATCACCAAGGGTGCGTTTGACATGATGGCACAGCGCTGTGTTAAGGGCGACCTTGAAAAAGCAAGAGAAATGACCAACACCATGAGTGCCGATGCATTGCGTGTGTTGGCAGTTGGCTACAAGGTGATCGACGCGCTCCCCACTGAGATCACAACCGAAACATTGGAATGTGACCTGACCTTTGTCGGTCTGGTTGCGATGATCGACCCGCCCCGTCCCGAGGCAAAAGCTGCTGTTGCCGTCTGCCGCAAGGCAGGCATCAAGCCCGTTATGATCACGGGTGACCACGTTGTAACCGCTTCTGCAATCGCACGTGAGCTTGGAATCCTTGTTGACGGTGACCTCGCTATTACGGGTGCCGAGCTTGACGCGATGAACGACTCCGAGCTTGACGCAAAGGTTGAGCAGATCTCGGTATACGCCCGCGTTTCTCCCGAAAACAAGATCCGCATCGTCAAGGCTTGGCAAAGAAAAGATCAAGTTGTTTCGATGACGGGTGACGGTGTTAACGACGCTCCCGCCCTCAAGGCAGCCGACATCGGTTGCGCAATGGGTATCATGGGTACCGACGTTGCAAAGGGTGCGGCTGATATGACCTTGACCGACGACAACTTTGCCACCATTGTTGACGCAGTACGCGAAGGACGCGGTATCTACGCTAACATCAAAAAGGTGGTTGGCTACCTGCTTGGAACCAACATCGGTGAAGTGATCTGTGTCTTTATGGCAATGCTGCTCTGGCACAAGTCGCCTCTCATGTCCATGCAGCTGCTTTGGATCAACCTTGTTACCGACTCCCTTCCCGCAATCGCTTTGGGTATGGAGGCAGTTGAGCCCGGCGTTATGACGCAGAAACCGAAGCCCAAAAAGGAAGGCATTTTTGCACACGGCTACGGCGTGCAGATCGTTTTGCAGGGCTGTATGTTCGGCGGACTGACGCTCATCGCCTTCTGGCTGGGTGAGCACATGATCGGCACCGAGCACGCGGGACAGACCATGGCGTTTATCGTCCTCGCCTTCTCGCAGATCGTTCAGTCCTTCAATATGCGCTCGAACCGCTCGCTCTTCCGCATCAATCCCTTTGGAAACAAGACGCTCAATCTGGCGGCACTCGCTACCGTGGTTCTCACGGCAGGTGTGCTGTTCATCCCCGGTGTCAACTCCGCTTTCGGGCTGGAAGTGCTGCCCGCTCATATGTACGCCATCGCAATCGGCCTCTTCTTCGTTCCCCTGCTCGTCATGGAGATCGCTAAGGCATGCGGCTTTATTAAGCATCATCACAAGTAATTCATCTGCATCGGGGCTGACGTTTTTATAAGCGTCAGTCTCGATTGTTTTTGTTTTTTGTCAGAACCTTCTTGAAAGAAGGTTCCGACACCTCCAAGAACTTCCTCCAAAAAGGGATTATTGGGTAGGAGTGAGATGCTTGTTCCTCGTTCCATAGTTGGGGCAAGATTTGGCGTAGTCTGTGCGCCTACAGCAGAATAGCTCCCGCAAGTTTTCAGGGGCCACCGAGACCCTGAAAACTCTCCGATGTTAGACTTGCTACCGCTTGGCGCAATTTCATTCAATCGATTTCAGAAAGGAGATCCTCATGTCACGAAAAAATCCTCTCAGGAGGATTCGGAATCTGCTCAACCGCCGTTTTTTCATAGCACTTCTGATCCTTGCGCAATTGACTATCATCGTCCTGATGCTGATCCGCTCGCTGCGGCTCAAATGGCTGGGGGATCTGCTCACGCTGTTCAGCATCGTCACTGCGCTCCATCTTCTGATGCGAAACGACAAAAGCGCATTTAAGCTCTCGCTCGTTTTTCTCATTCTGCTCTTCCCCGTCTTTGGCGGTGCTTTTTACTGGATCTTTCATTTCCAAACTACGCCTGTAGGATACAGACGCAAGCTTTCGCGCATTGAGCAGGAATCGGTACGTGCATTCGCCGTAAAAAACGACGCCTATGAGGAAGCATGCCGTGCGCTTCCTCCCTGTCGCAAGCAGATGCATTATCTGAAAGAGAATACCCCCTTTCCCGTATACAAGAATACTGATACGCGCTATTTTTCGAATGGAGCAAGCATGCTCTCTCAAATGCTTGACGATCTGAAACAAGCAAAGCGGTATATCTTTCTCGAATATTTCATCATTGAAGACGGACTGATGTGGGGAGCGATCCTTGATGTGCTGCGGGATCGTGTGGAGGCAGGTGTTGATGTACGTATCATCTACGATGACCTCGGCTGCTTTATGAGTCTGCCCTCCAATTACGCACAGACGTTGCGCAGCATGGGGATCAAATGCGAACTCTTCAACCGCTTTCATCCCCTGCTGACCTCAACACAAAACAACCGCGACCACCGCAAAATTTGCGTGGTGGACGGCGAAATCGCATACACGGGCGGCGTCAATCTTGCCGACGAATACATCGGCGAGCGCATTAAGTACGGAAAATGGAAGGACAACGCGGTAAGACTTTGCGGTGACGGCGCGTGGAGCTTTACGGTGATCTTTTTGCAAACGTGGAGCGCCTTGACGCTGAAAACCGAGGACTATGAAAGCTACCGTCCGATCAATCACGGTAATCTTTCGTCCGATGGCTTTGTCCAGCCCTATTCCGACAGCCCGATGGACAAGGAAAACGTAGGCGAGCATATTTATCTGCGTATCATCGAGCAAGCGCAGGAGTATCTTTATATCACAACACCCTATCTCATGGCGGACGACGGCATGATGTCGGCGCTCAAGCTCTGTGCCAAAAGCGGCGTGGACGTGCGCATCATCACGCCCGAGATTCCCGACAAAAAAGCCGTACATTTCACCACGCGCTCCTATTATCGCCCCCTGATCCGTGCAGGGGTAAAGATCTATGAATACAAGGACGGCTTTATGCACGCAAAAACCTTTGTATCCGACGATACGGTGGCAACGGTGGGAACAGTCAACCTCGACTTTCGCAGCCTCTATCTCCATTTTGAATGCGGCACATGTCTCTATCGGACAAGCTCGGTCATGGACGTAAAACGTGATTATCTTGAAACGCTGGAGGGTTGCCGTGAGATTACAGAAAAAGATTGCAAAACAAACGTGTTCATCTCCTTTTTGCAAAGCATCTGCCGTATTTTTGCACCGTTGATGTAAATTCTTGACTTTCAAAACAAAAAAAGCAGTGGAATGCCTGTCCTCCATTCTCTTATACAGAATGGATCGCAGTCATTCCACTGTTTTTTTCAATTAAAACATAAAACTTTATTCGGGAGCCCGTTTTTTGGAGGTGCTCCCCAATATCCTTTTTAGGTGAAGTTTTGAAAGGTGTCGGAAAACTTTTGCAAAAATTTTCTGAAAATTTTTTTGATTAGTACAAACTCTCCGCATAGCGGACGGATTCCATGGCATCCTTGCAATAGCGGTCGGCACCGATACGCGCGGCGTAGTCGGGATTGAGAACAGCACCGCCCACCATGACACGGCACCACGGTGCGCGCTCACGCAACAGCTTGATCGTTTCCTCCATAGCGGGGACGGTGATAGTCATAAGGGCGCTCAAACCGACAAGCGGCGCATGCAGACGCACCGTTTCCTCGGCAATACGCTCGGGCGAAACATCTTTACCGAGGTCGGTCACGGCAAAGCCGTAGTTTTCAAGCAGCAGACGCACGATGTTTTTTCCTATATCGTGAATATCACCGTGCACGGTTGCAATTACGACCGAAAGTTTTGGCGCTTGTTCCGCGCGATGCGAAATCATGTGCGACTTGATCTCTCCGAATGCCGCTTGTGCCGCCTCCGCACTCATCAAAAGCTGTGGAAGGAACACCGTTCCGGCCTCGAATCCTTTTCCGACCTCATCCAGCGCCGGAATCATCTCACGGTCGATGATGTCCAGG
>JAFTXB010000022.1 GCA_017461825.1 Clostridia bacterium | reverse complement strand
CAATGCGTACGAAATTCCAAAGCGTTATAAAAATTCACATTTTCTACATTGAAAGAAATATATAATCATGATATAGTATTATTAAAAAAAAACTGTAACCTTTTGCGAAAAAAAGCGTCTTATTATATGAAGCGAAAAAAAGGAGGATGCTTTTTTTATGAAAAAGAAGATCATTTTGTATTCGGTACTCGGCTTTTTGGCTCTTACAATCGCCGCTTTTAGTATTTGGTACTACACACCAAAAACCTTTTTAAATGGGGTTTCTGCCGATGAGGTGGGCTCCATCGAGGTCTTTGACGGCAGTACGGGCAAGCGTTTTGTCATTGTGTGCGCCGACGAGATCGAAACGGTCGTCGAAAATCTCCAAGAAAATGCCGCCGAGCGAGGCAAAATGTCGGTGCATTACGACGGCATCGGCTTCTCGCTTCGGTTTTTGGACACCGACGGCAATCTGATCGACGCGCTTGCGGTCAACAGCAAGGAAACGGTGCGCGATGATCCCTTTTTCTACCACACCAAATCCGACGGATTTTGCTATGACTACCTTGATCAATTGGAGCAAAAATACGCCGTCCCGAGCAATGCCTCGGATTGGGGCATTTCGTTTGAAACGAAAAACGTGACGGGGAGCGGACTAACACTGGTCTGCAAGCAGACTCGCGGTTATGCCGACGGAGACCTGCAAACGGGAAGCTTTTACGTGGTTGAAACGTTGCAAAACGGCACTTGGAAGGAAGTTGCCCGCTTTCCGCAGGAGAACGACATTGTTTGGACAAGTGAGGCATGGATGATCCCACGGGAGCATATAGTTGAATGGGATGTAGACTGGGAATGGCTTTATGGCAATTTGTCGGCAGGACAATACCGCATTGGAAAAGAGATCATGAATTTCAGAGGCACGGGCGATTTTGATAAATCGATGGCTTACGCCGAATTTACAGTATCATAAAAAACAAAAACAACAGAAAGGAAACAGATATGGCTTTACTGACGCTTAAGGACATTGGAAAGATCTACGTATCCGACGGAAACGTTGCGGTTGGCATACGAGGTGTCAATTTGTCATTTGACCGAGGCGAGTTCGTGGCGATCACGGGTAAATCGGGTTCGGGAAAATCAACGCTGCTCAACGTTATTTCGGGCATGGATTCCTACGAGGAGGGAGAACTTTACATCGAGGGGCAGACCACTTCGCACTATCTCCAGCCCGATTGGGAGGAATACCGACAACAGTATATTTCGTTCATTTTTCAGGACTACAACATCATAGAGAGCTTTACCGTCCTGCAAAACGTTGAGCTGGCACTCATGCACATCGAGGACAAAAAGGAGCGCCGCCGCCGCGCGCTGGATCTGCTGGACCGTGTAGGGCTTTCCTCCCACGTGCATCAAAAGGGCAGCAAGCTTTCGGGCGGTCAAAAACAGAGAACCGTCATTGCGCGTGCTTTGGCAAAGGACAGTCCCATTATCCTTGCCGACGAGCCGACGGGAAATCTTGATTCCACTACCTCTGCCGAGATCATTGAGCTTTTGCGTGAGGTCTCGCGGGATAAGCTGCTCATCGTTGTCACGCACAATTTCGAGCAAGTTGAGGCGTGCGCCACAAGACATATCCGCGTGTTTGACGGCGCGGTGGAGTCGGATCATGTCATCAGCCGTCCCGTTCCCACGACAAAAAGAGAGGATATCCCAAAGCCCGTGTCCAAAAACGCCAAGAAAGCCGATTTTAAAAACGGGCTGACATTGGGGCGCACCGTCTTTACCGCCAAACCAAAGCTTTCGGCGTTTCTCTGCTTTTTGATGATCGTCGGTACGCTCGGTATTTTCATGGTTACAACCCTATGCGGAGAGGCAGGCGCGCTGTTTGACGATTACAACATGTTCACCCATATCAACGGGCGCGTGGTACTCACCAAGCAAAACGGCGCCGTTATCACTGAGGACGAGCTGGAGCAGCTTGCCGCCGAGTACGGAGCAGTCGACACGCTCCATTACGATGTTCTGCTCGACGAGGGCTGGCAATACCATGCCTCTTATATCGCGGACGGCGAGGAGAACTATATCCGCGGACGTTGTATTTACGGCAAGGACTACGGTACCGATATTGTCGGTCGCTATCCAACCGCCGAAAACGAGGTCTTTTTATATCTTCCAATCGGCAAGCAACCGCATTTTGGCAAGGATAGTCTGACGGTCGACGAGATCGAATACGACGGTATGATCCTGCAGGTCGTGGGTGTCGCGTATTATTACGACAACACGCAAACCGCCGAGTTTTTGTTCAGTGCCGACGGTTTCCGCACTGTCACGGCGGCGTTTTATATGGGCGTTCGCTCGGAACTCAATATCGAGGTCACGCTTGTGGGTAAGGAAACCTTTTTCTATTACGGCATCACGCCGTCCTTTGAGGTGGGAGAAGGGAAGATCTATATCAATGCCCCCGACTACCAAAAAGCGCTTAAGGCAAGCGGCAAAAACGAGCCCGATACCACCGTAAAGATCGAGTCAAGGTACTATAACTACAACTATCACAATTCCAATTCTTCCAGCTCGTATGCTTTTTCAAGGAGTTTTGGAAATTCCTACGTCACGCACACAGCGCCGAAGAGCGACAGCGAGCTCGGACGATACTATTCCGAGGTCATGATCCATCCCTCGCTTTTGCGCGAGATGGCGGAGGAGGTCTGGGTGCAGTCCTACCGTCAGGCATCGCTTTTCTTTGCGGATGACGAAGCGGCAGAGGCTGCGGCGGCGCAACTTTGCGAGGCAGGCTACATTGCCGTTCCGTCAAATACAACCTATACTCCCCCGGCAGACGAGACCGTTGTTAATATGATATCGGCGCTTCTCTTTGCGATGATGTGGTTGCTTGCCATCGTCTTTTTGGCGTTTTTCATCAACCTCTGCTCAGGGCGTACGCTGGGAGCCTTCAAAAACGACATGGCGATCATGCGCTCTATGGGTATCCCCGTCAAGGTTATCCGTGTCAGCATGTATGTGCGCATGCTTCTGGCACTGATTCCCGCGTATATCTTTGTTGCCGTGGCGGCGTTTGTGATCTTCACTACCCCCACCCTCAATCCCTATTTCGTCTATCTCCACGCATGGCAGTATGTCGCCATTTTTGTTGGTATGCTGATCCTAACTGTCCGCACTACCCATAAGCAGATCCGCACGCTGTTTGGCGAGAGCGTCAAAAAATCCCTGAGAGGAGGAGCCGCAGAATGATCAAGCTGAATTCCTTGCACAAATTTTTCAACAAGGGCAGACAAAATGAGATCCATGTTATCAACGACATCAGTCTTGAGTTGCCCGAGCGCGGCATGGTTGCTATTTTCGGAAAAAGCGGATGCGGCAAGACCACCCTGCTCAACGTTATCGGAGGACTTGACGGCTTTGCTTCGGGAAGCATTACGGTAGAGGGGCAGGACGTGAGGCGAGATCCCGATGCCATCCGAAACCGCTACATGGGCTATATTTTCCAGAACTACAACCTTAACAAGACCGAAACCTGCTATGAAAACGTGGCGGCGGCTTTGCGTCTGTGCGGAATGACCGACGAGGGCGAGATCGAGGGTCGTGTCATGGCGGCACTCTCAAATGTCGGCATGGAAAACTACCGCAAGCGCACGCCCGACACACTTTCGGGCGGTCAGCACCAGCGCATTGCCATCGCGCGCGCCATCGTCAAAAATCCGCGCATCATTTTAGCCGATGAGCCCACGGGAAACCTCGATGAGGCAAATACGGTTATGATCATGGACCTCTTAACGCAGATCGCCAAGGATCACCTCGTCCTGCTCGTCACGCATGAGGCAAACCTCGTCGATTATTACTGCGATACCGTCATTGAGCTTTCCGACGGAAAGGTCATGAGCGTCAAGCAAAATCAGTCTGCCAACGGCTTTGCCGCAAGGGATAAAAACGATATTTATCTCGGAGAGCTGGAAAAGACCGAGCTGGCGTCGGAACACGCCGAAATTGCTTACTATGGCGATGCGCCCGACATACCCGTCAAGGTGAGGATCGTCCGACAGAACGGCAAGCTGTATCTTTCTGTCGATACCCCCGGTGTGCAAATCCTCGATACGTCAAGCGAGGTCAAACTCCGCGAGGGGATCTACGAGCAAAGAGCCGATGCCAACCGACAGAGCGAGAGCATTGATATGTCAAAGCTGCCGCCGGTTGAGGGCACGCACTTCGGAAAGCTCTTTGGCGTGCGTTCTTCTATCCGAAGCGGCTATACCGCCAATTTTAAAAAACACCGCCGCGGAGGCAAGCTGTTGCGCCGTTGCATGAGTTTGTTTGCCGCTGTTGTGGTGCTGATGAGTGCTGTGTTCGGCACTTCCATTGCCGATATCATTGATGTCAAAAAAAGCTACAATCACAACGTGTTCTACGTCTACACTCCCGACGGAAAGGTTTCGGGTACGCTGGCGGGGGCGATGAACGATCCCGAGACCGGAATCGATTATATCCGCCTTTCCTACGACTATCCCTCGGGAGACTCCACCGTCAAATTCATGACGGGCTTTTTCGAGACCTTCCAATCCACCACCTATGATGAGAGCTTTGAGACCAACGCTGTCTATCTCGACATCTCCCACGGCAAGGATCTGCCCTTGGTCGAGGGCAAAAAGGATGACCTTTCCGATTGGGAGGCTGTTATCACCACGCGTGTTGCCGACGCATTGCTGGAAAAATCATCACTTGGTTACATCACCGAGTATCGCGATCTTTTGGGAATGATCAACACCCGTCTTTCTATTGACGGCAAAAACATCTGCATTGCGGGCGTGGTTGCGTCGGATGAGCCGACCGTTTACATGAGCGAGCTCGGCATGGCAAAATATGTCCACAAACAATCGGGGCTTTATATCGAAGCGTCGGACGAGATCAAGACGGGCGAGACACAGCTCATCATCCGAAGCGAGATGGGAAATGTCGAGTATCCCGACGAGGGCAAGAGCGTTTTGCTCCACGGCAAGGAGTTCAATGTCACAGAGGTCGTGCGCCATTACACCGATTATCGCGCATGGCTGGATGGCAACGGCATCAAAAAGTATGAGTTGGATGAGTATATCCAAAACCTTGTCAAAAAGCAGGATCCGACACTTATGCCCGACCAAGATGCTGCAAAAGCACTCTATGAAAAGCTGAAAAATGAGAACTTCGTTGCGTATTACGACTATTATTACGATCACCTTGATGAATTCCTCCGCGATTATGCGGTCACGGGAGAAAATAACGTTTACGTTTGGCTGTATCTTGAAAAAGGCGCCGAGCTTGTCAAATATACCTTTGCCGCAGAGGAGTATTACAAGGCAAAGGAATATGAGAAGCAATACGGAAAAACACCCACTTATGAGGAGCTTACAGAGGCTTCCGCTGATCTTCCCAATCTTCCCGATGTACATGAGCAGATCAAAAACTATCTGATCAACTATGAGGAGGAGTTTTATAAGTACTCCGATGGAACAAACCTTGCCAAAGTTGTGTACCTTGTGAGCCCCGAGGATTACATCGCGCTTGCGCGTACGACGGGCGAGACCGATCCCAGTGCTTTTGCAGAGGGCGGCTTTAGCTACGGTATTGATTACGAATACGCCGAAAAGGGTGTGATGGTCGATCAGGATATCATTGTGGATAGCCTCGTCTATTCGTCCTCTTGCTTCACGGTCGTCCATTCAAACGATCCCGCCGCAACCGAGGCATATCTGGAGGAGCATTTCTCCGATCTTGATACGGGCGTTTCCTACATTCCCGCCATTTTAACCCCAAACCGAATTTTTGAAACTCGGATCGAATCATATGCCGAGGAGATCATCATCAGCCTCATCACCATGGCAGTTATTCTCGCTGTCATGAGCCTTTGCATGTATTTCATCATGCGCTCGTCGCTGATGAACCGCGTCAAGGAGGTTGGCATCTACCGTGCCATCGGTGTTTCGCGTAAGAATCTCATTTTCAAGTTCTTTGTGGAGGCAATCGTTCTCACCACCCTCACCGTTCTTGTAGGCTATCTTCTCACCAGTGCCTTCATGTGGGCGTGTCTCGGAATGTCGGCGTTTGTCGAGCAGTTCTTCTTCTATCCGCTGTGGCTTGCAGCGCTTGATCTTGTGATCCTGTATCTGCTTTGCCTTGTATGCGGAACACTCCCCATTCTCTCACTGTTGCGCAAGACCCCCAGCGAGATCCTTGCAAAGTACGATATTTAACAGTTATTCATTTTTCAAAAGAGAAACGGCATAAAAAAATCCCCACCAATCCTTTTTTAGAAAAAGGTTTTGGAGGGGGGGCGCGGGGGAGGAACCTTTTGCCCAAAAGGTTCCTTCCCCGCAAAAAACATGCAATCATTCAATTATTCAATCAAGCACCCCGTCGCGCAGGTGATACCCTTTGCCGTAAACATTCACGATCAGATGCGGAAGTCCATGGCGTGACAGCTTTTCGTTGATCGAGTGGATCATAACGGCGAGATCTGACGGTGTTATCAGCTCGGTGGGGAAGCACATTGATAAAAGATCGCCTCTCTCTACTGTCCGAGGTGAACGGTAGGTAAGACAGCGCAAAATGCGATACTGTCGAGGAGAGAGGGGAAATACCTGCCCTTGATAGTACACCGCATGTCGCATCAGACAAAACTCCTTGCCCGACACCGATCCCACGTAAAACTGACACCTATGCAGACAAAAGGAGAGGATCTCTCGCTCGGTTGCTTCGGGGTCGGAGCGTCGGATCACCGCATCAAAGGGAATCCACGGAAAGCGGTTTTTGTCGCAGATCACGCCGATCGGCATCGCCGGGTAGATTTTGCGGAGCTGCTCAAACAAAGCAACGCCTTCACGCGGGCGTTTGGAGAGATCCAACAGCACCCCACCCGTGTCATATTTATTGCATACAAATTCGGCGGTTTCGATCGGGCAATGCAACAGAAAGATGCCGCGGTCGGTCAGCCGATCCGCAAGCGCCGAAAGCTCGGTAAACTGCTCGGAGACCACTACCAGCATAAAATGCTTATTTGCTCACCGTTACAAAGGTTGCGTAGTTGATGGTAACGGGGTTGACGGGTGATGTGGTTTCGGTTGCCGTAGGGGAGGACTTTTCCACCTTGGTCGCGGCAATTCCGTCCACGGTATCCATGCCGTAAACAACGTAGCCAAACGAGGCGTACTGCCCGTCAAGAGAGGCGGTATCCTCGTGCATGATAAAGAACTGGCAGGAGGCGGAATCGTTGGAATAGCCGCCGCGCGCCATCGAGAGCACGCCGCGCACGTGACGAAGGTTGTTGGTAAAGCCGTTGGCGGTGAATTCACCCTTGATGGTGCGTCCCGAGTCACCGGTTCCATCTCCTTCAGGGTCGCCACCCTGGATCATAAAGCCATTGTAAACGCGGTGAAAGGTCAGCCCGTCATAAAATCCGTCACTAACCAATTCCTTAAAATTCGCAACCGTATTCGGAGCGACCTCGGGGAAAAGACGTACAACAACGTCACCCGTACGCAAAAATCCGTCACGGTCGGTGTAGCTGATGTTTAAGCGAACATAGTCGGTTTCGCTTTCTGTGTTTGTAACGTTTTCAAATTTTACCGCGGAAAAATCGAGATCTTCCATTTTTGGAGCGTTTGAATCATCTGCCAAGTTTTCGTCTGTTTCGGTGTCGTCGGCATTTTTGCCCACGACCGAGATCGCTACAGCGACTGCCGTGATCACGAGAATGATCGCTACTACACCAATCACGATCTGCCACATCAATTTGTTTTCGCGGCGACGCTTTTCTTCTTCCTCGCGGCGGCGTTTTTCCTGATATTCACGGCGCATAGCCGCGTCCTGTGCTTTTGAGTTCTTTCCCATGTTTTTTGGTTCCTTTCATTCCATTTTTATCTACGAACAAAATTGTATCAAAAAAAGCAACGCTTGTCAAGTCTTTCTCGCAATTTGAGAAATAATTTACAAACGGTTCGGATATGATAAGACAGTAGGTAAAAAACAGGGGAGGGAAACAGATGGAAAAATCAAGTTGGGAACGAGCGGCGGCTATCTTGTTTACGCTGTGTGTCGGAGGGGTGCTTTTGTTGATCGTTTTGCGTTACGCGCTTCCCATCGTTTTGCCCTTTGCGGTTGCGTGGGGATTGGCGATCCTGATCCAAAAACCGGCACAAACCTTGGCAACACGCTTTTCCGTTTCCAAAAAACTTGTGTCGGTGGTGCTCTTGCTTTTGCTTTTGTCGGTGATCGTTTGGCTGCTTGGCGTTTCGGTACGTCAATTGCTGATAGAACTTCAAAATCTTTTGGAGCGGTTGTTGTCGGCTGACGGCGCGGCGGATGCCGTGGAGCAGTCGATCGATTATTTCGATGCCATTACGTCAAAGATCTCCTTTTTGAGGCGCATCGGAGCGGGCGAGCGCTTTTCCGCGCTTCGGGAAGGCTTTAACAGAGCCGTGTCGGATATGCTCCAAAGCCTTTTGGAGTCACTTTCGTCGGCAATTCCGTCGTTTGCGGCAAATCTGTTGTCGGCACTCCCGTCCATTCTTTTGTCGGTGGTGATCACCGTGATCGCGGGCTTTTATTTCTGCATCGACGGAGAGGGAGCTGAGGCAGCCGTAACAGCGCTTTTGCCCTCTCGGGTGCGTAAGTGTATCCCCGCATGGAAATCACGTGCCAAGCGCTTTTCAAAGGGCTATTTGCGGGCGTATCTGCTATTGCTTTTGTTGACCTTTTCGGAGCTGTTTTTGGGCTTTTGCATCCTTCGCGTTGAGTATGCGTTTTTGTTGGCATTTCTCATCGCGCTGGTGGATATGCTCCCCGTCCTCGGTGTTGGCGCGGTGCTTGTTCCGTGGAGCATTGTTCTCCTGCTGCAAAAAAACTATCGCTTGGGGCTTGGCTTGCTGATCCTCTTTGGTGCCGTAACCGTGATCCGACAGATCATGGAGCCGCGACTGCTGGGAAAAAGCTTGGGGCTTCATCCCTTGCTCACTCTTTTTGCAAGCTATGCGGGGTGGCAATTGTTCGGTGTGCTCGGAATGCTGCTGGCTCCTATCGGCGCACTTGCGGTCAAGGCGTTCATCGGTCGGATACACACCGATAAAAGTGGATTGTAGAATATATAGGCAACACCGCACAATTCGCGGCTCACGCCTTGATCACGCAACTGCTTGCATCTTTTCCGTCACACTGCACAAATCTCATTGGCAATAGATCCACTATTGCCTGCTTCGATTTGATTTGTTTGACGAAAAATCTGACAGCGCATTTGCGCAATCAGAATTGTGCGGTGTTACCTATAGAATTTTAATAAAAATTGGAAAAACAGTTGCAAAAATAAACAATTTGTGGTACAATATAAAATGACGCGGTTTGCGTATAAAAGATATTTGACCGCGATCTTACGAGTTGAGGAATAATCAATGAATTGGAAATCTGCGTGGGAATATTATAAGGACATCCGTCCTAATAATTTAACCACACCAAAATATAAACATGTGTTTTTGCTGTTATACTGGCCGATCTTTGGCTTGGTCTTTATGTCGCTGGAGCATATTGTGCCGATCGTATACAAAAAACTTTTGGGCAGAGAACTGATCTATACTGCCGTGGAAAGCGCGCAGGATGCGGCGATACCGTTTTGCGAGTGGTTCGTCATTCCGTATTATTTCTGGTTTGTCTTTCTCATTGGCATGGTGATCTACAGTCTCTTGTTTGACATTCGCGCGTTTCGACACTATATGTGGTTTGTTATCCTGTCATATTCGGTTACAGCGATCATATACATCGTTTGGCCCAATATGCAGCCCTTGCGCCCCATGGAATTTCCGAGAGATAACTGGATGGTTGATATCGTTAAAAATCTGTACGATTTTGATACCGATACAAACGTCTGTCCGTCCATTCATGTCTTAGGGTCTCTTGCCGTCTGCTTTGCGGGGCTTCACAGCAAAACCCTCAGGCATTGGGGATGGAAGCTGTTTTTTGTGATTTCAACCGTTCTCATTTCGCTGTCAACCGTGTTTTTGAAACAGCATTCGATCATCGACGTTTATGCGGCACTCGCGGTTGGAGCCGTCTGCTATGTTTTGGTCTATTTTGTGATATGCAGAGAGAAAAAAACGGGCAAGGGTATCCCGCAGGAAAACCAACTTTTTCCAAACACCTGACATGTTTTATCTTAAGGAAAGGAGATCTGCCGAGTGGCGTTTTTTAAAAGTGTAATATACGTGGCGGTGCTCGGTGTTGCTTCGCATTTTATCGGGGAGGCATTGCCAAGAAAATGGTTTGTATGGGATCGTTTCCCTTGGCGTGATTTTTCTTGGGAGAAAAAGGGAAAGGTTTACGATGTTTTAAAAATTCGGGCGTGGAAGGATCGGGTTCCGGATATGAGCCGCCTGTTCAAGCGCATGGTGCCAAAACGTGTTGGGAAATGCCCCAAGGCTGAGGACGTGTGGCGCTTGGTGCGTGAGACCTGCGTGGCAGAGGTTGTACATTTTGGGCTTTGCTTGCTGTCCCCCGGCATTTGGCTGTTTTGGCGAAATACCGTTGGGGTACTTCTGTCCTTGCTGTTTGTGCTGTGCAATCTGCCTTTCATGTTCATTCAACGGTACAATCGCCCTACACTGGTCGCGCTTGCAACGCGGCTGGAAAAACGAGAGGAGAGAAAGAAAAATGCGCGTACTGATACTGTCGGCTAATACCGGCGGCGGACATAATTCCACCGCAAAAGCACTTGCCGATCAGCTCGAGCGCTTTGGTGCCGAATACGAAATTGCCGACACGCTGGCATTTATTTCCGAAACAGTCTCGGATTTTATCAGCTGGGGGCATTCTTATGTTTACAGAAAGTTGCCGAGGCTGTTTGGGATCGGCTACCGCTTTGAGGAAAAACATACCCCGCGCTTTATGTATGAGCAATGTGCCCGAGGGGCTGAGGCATTGCATCAAAAATTGACAGAGGATCACTTTGACGCGGTTCTTTGCGTGCACGTTTTTTCGGGGCTTATGATCACCGAGGCGCGCGAGCGTTTTCACAATATGGTGCCTGCGTACTTTGTTGCCACCGATTATACATGTAGTCCGGGTGTTTCCGAAATGAAGCTGGACGGTTATTTTATCCCGCATCGGATGCTGTTTGGCGAGTTTGTACGAAGCGGTGTCAGAGCGGATAAGATGTTTGCTACGGGAATCCCGATCGGAGAGGCATTTTATCAGACGATCGAACGTACGGAGGCAAGGCGCAAGCTGGGACTTCCAACCGATCGCCGTATTGTTCTGCTCAGTTGCGGAAGTATGGGGTGCGGACATCTCGACAAAAACGCGCTCACCGTGGCACAACACCTGCCAAACGATGCGATTCTTGTTGTTTTGTGCGGCAAAAACGAAAAGAGCTACGAGGAGCTGTCTCCGCTTGCGTCCGAAAAGATGCAAGTGCTGGGCTTTACCGATCAGGTAGCAACTTACATGTCGGCGGCGGATCTGTATATTACAAAGCCCGGGGGACTTACCACCTCTGAGTCGATTGCGAAACGCCTTCCCATGATCCTGATCGATGCTGTTCCCGGGCTTGAAACACGCAATTTTGATTTTTTGATTGGCAACGGCGTAGCAAACGGAGCAAGAAATTGGAGACAGGTCTCAATGCTTGTCCAAAAGGCAATGAAAAATCCTTCATTTATGGAGAAGCAGATCGAAGCGATGAAGCGCTTTACCGCTCACAACTCTGCCGAGCTGATCTGCAAGCAAATTGTTTTACAAAATAAATAAGCAAACACAACGCCTCGATTTTCGAATCGAGGCGTTGTGTTATATATAGTGACCGTATTTTATTCAGCCGAGACGATAAAGTCATAGATCGGCTGACCACCCGGAATAACGGCAAATTCAGCCATGGAGTTGATCTTTTCTTTCAAGATCGCAATAGCCGCTTCTGCGCGCGCCTCATCTACCGATTCGCCGTAGAAAACCGTGAGGTAGGAGGCGTCTTTGAAGGCTTCGCCGATTGCCGCAAGGCACTTTTTCTCGTCGGCATCCGAGCAAACGATCTTTCCGTCCACCAATGCCAGTGTTTCACCGCTGTTGATCTTGATACCTTCTATCGAGGTGTCTCTCACCGCATAGGTGGTCTGCGCGGTGCGAACGTTACCGATCGCTTCGGTCATCGCTTCGGTGTTGGTCGCTTCATCGGCGTCGGGATTGTAGGCGATCATTGCGGAGATTCCCTGCGGAACGCTCTTTGTGGGGAGCACGATAACCTTTTTTTCGTTGATCATCTCGGCAGCCTGACAGGCAACGAGATAGATATTTTTGTTGTTGGGAAGAACATACACGACCTTAGCGGGCGTTTTGGAAACACCGTCAATGATGTCCTGCGTGCTGGGGTTCATGGTTTGCCCGCCAAATACCATCTGATCAACGCCAAGGTCGATAAAGGTTTCGCGGATGCCATCACCCATGCAAACTCCCACAAAGCCGAATTCTTTTTCGGGAGCGGCAGGAATAATCTCAGCGGGTGACTCAACGTCTTCGGATTGCTTTTCGATCATATTGGAATGCTGACGGCGCATATTTTCAACCTTCAAGGATTCCAATTCGCCGTACTCCAGTGCTTTTTCAATGACCTGCCCGGGGTGGTTGGTATGAACATGAAGCTTGATGATATCCTCTGCGTCAACAAAAACAACGCTGTCACCGATACCGCCGACAAAATCGTGGAAATCGGTTGCGGTTCCTTCACCGAGGTATTTCTTGCGTTTTGCAATGATACATTCGGTGCAATAAGCAAACACGATCGAATCGGTGTCAAAGTTTGCAAAGGTTGCTTGCTGCTGTACGGTATTGGTCGCGTTGTTTGCGATCACGGGCTCCAGCTTGAGTGCCGCCAGCATGCCCGAGATCAAAAACAGAAATCCGTAGCCGCCTGCGTCCACAACGTTGGCTTCTTTCAGTACGGGGAGGAGCTCTGGCGTTTTTGCAAGTGTTTTTTCACCTGTTTTGAGAATGTAGGAGAAGAGTGCAGTGGGATTATATTTATATTTACCCTGCGCAACTTTTTCGACAGCTTTTTCGGAACAGACACGCATGACGGTGAGGATCGTGCCCTCTGTAGGCTGCATCACAGCCTTGTATGCTTCTTCGGTGCCGCGCTTCAGTGCAATGGCAATATCCTCGGCGCTTGCCATTTCCAACCCTTTGAGTGACTTGGCAATGCCACGGAAGAAAAGCGAGAGGATCGCACCCGAGTTACCGCGTGCCGAACGCAAAACCATGTTTGCGATCTTATCGGCACAGTCGGAAACAGTGCCGTCGTAATCGCTCAAAGCGCGAACAGCGCTCATGGTCAGCGTCATGTTGATACCCGTGTCTCCGTCGGGGACAGGGAAGACATTCATGTTATTGATGGTAACTTGATTGTTGTCCAGCGCGTTTGCTGCTGATATGACCATGTCACACAGCGTTTTGCCGTCAATCAATTTCTTTTCTCCAAACAGCATATAAATTACCTCTCTTTTCCAAGGTAGAAGAGTGCCAGCGTTCCGGGGCCGGAGTGTGCGCCGATCACGGGACCGACGTAGTTGATCTCGATATGCTCAATACCAAGTTCGGTGCGGACACGGTTTGCCAGATATTCGGCATCTTCAATGCAGTCACCGTGGCTGATAAATACGGTTTCGTTGACATTGGGGAGCATAGAGCCCTTCATGTTTTCAAACAGAGCATCAATAGCAGCCTTTCTGCCGCGTGCTTTTGAAACATTGATCAGCTTGCCGGCATTGTCCACGTGCATGACAGGCTTGATGCTGAGGAGAGAACCCACAACAGCGGTTGCCGCGCTGACACGTCCGCCTCTTTTGAGGAAGAACAGATCATCAACCGTAAACCAATGGCACAGATTGAGCTTGATCGATTCCACATAGTCGCGTACCGCTTCAATATCGGCGCCTTCAGCCTTTTTCTTGGCGGCGAGGTAGACGATCAATCCCTGACCCATTGAGGCACAAAGTGTATCAACCGTAAGGATCTTGCAGTCGGGATATTTTTCCATGGTTTCGCGAGCCGCCACGGCACCCGAACTGTAGGTGCTGCTCAGACCCGAAGAAAAGCCAAGGTACAAAATATCCTTTCCTTCTTTTATGGGACCTTCAAAAATACCGAGAAAGCGGTCGATGCTCACAGCCGAGGTCTTTGCCATTTTTTTGTCACGCAACTTTGCGTAAAATTCCTTGGTGTCGACCTTATCGTTTGTTTT
>JAFTXB010000287.1 GCA_017461825.1 Clostridia bacterium | reverse complement strand
TAGAACCTTTATTTTAAAAGATAGGATAACCAGCGTTAGTATGAGCTTCAATCAGATCGTTACAAAGTGATACGATTTCGTCGGTGGAAAGCTCGGCTGCTGTGTGAGGATCCATCATAGCAGCTTGATAGAGGGTTTCGCGAGAGCCGGTATGAGCAGCTTCAATGGTCAGCATCTGAGGATAGATGTTAGAGGCGTTCATTGCGGCAAGCTGCAAAGGAAGATCGCCTACGTAAGTGGGCGTAATGCCGTTTCTGTCAACGATACAAGGAACTTCTACGCAGGCAAGATCGGGAAGGTTGGAGATCATACCGTGGTTGATCACGTTGCCGCCAATCTTGTAGGGAACGTCGGTTACAATTGCTTCCATGATGTGCGATGCATATTCTCTTGATCTGGTGTGCTGAACATTGCCGCCTGCCATAAGCTCTTCCTTTTGCTTTTGCCATTTTGCGATCTGATCAATACAGCGACGCGGATATTCATCCAGCGGAATATTAAACTTTTCAATCAAATCGGGACGATTGGGCTTAATGTAGAAGGAGTTGTATTCTGCGTTGTGCTCACTGCTTTCGGTACAATAATAGCCAAGCTTATCGATGTAGTCAAAGCGGACCATGTCACCGTGCTTTTCAGAGGCATTCTTTTCTTTCGCGCGACGGCGGATCTCGGGGTAGAGATCGTTACCGTCCTTGTCGGTGATCTCAAGGAGCCAAGCCATGTGATTAATACCTGCTATTTTATGGCAAGAGCCCTCCAGCTTGTCCTCCATGTCAAGTTGCTTTAATAAATTTGGAACGCAGACTTGAACGCTGTGGCACAGTCCCACTGTTTTGACCCCGGTATAGCGCTGCATATATCCCGAAAGCATTGCCATGGGGTTAGTGTAGTTGAGGAACCATGCATCAGGGCAAACCTCCTCGATATCGCGGGCAAAATCCTTCAGTACATGGATCGTACGCATTGCACGGAAGATCCCCCCGATTCCAAGTGTATCAGCGATTGTCTGACGCAGACCGTACTTTTTGGGGATTTCGAAGTCAATGATTGTACAAGGATCGTACAGACCTACTTGAATGGCATCTACCACGAAATCCGCACCTCGTAAAGCATCCTTGCGTTGTTCTACTCCAAGATATTTTTTGACGGTTGCTCTTCCTTGGTTGATGCTCTTGTTCATGGCACAAATCAGAAGATAGGATTCCTCCAATCTTGCGTTGTCAATGTCATAAAGTGCGATTTCCATATCATGGAAAGGATCGCACAGCATAGTGTCACCAAGGACGTTTTTTGAAAAGATGGTGCTCCCCGCACCCATAAACGTAACCTTCATGTGATTGCTCCTTTTCAATTTTTATAATTCTGCCGAAAGGCACTTATATTATAGCATATTTTTTTTGAAAAAACTATTGCATTCAGTAACTCATATATGGTATAATGTAACTATTCTATTGGATTGGAGAAGAAAATGAAATCAAATTCTCAAGATAAAGTCATATTAAACAGCCACCTGCAGGATCTCAACCCGCTTTTTGTCGGAAGTGAAAAATGCGAGCCGGGGCACTCGTATGGTCCAAACGTTCGAAAATACACTTTGATCCATTATGTTGTGGCAGGAAAGGGAGTTGTAGATAAAAAGGGGGATATTTACCCCGTGCATGCTGGACAAGCTTTTCTGATCCATCCAAACGAGATTGTAACTTACACCGCTGACGAGACTGACCCATGGTATTATCAATGGGTGGCGTTTGACGGAACGCTTACCGAAAAGCTGACACAGCTACCTGTTGTGTTAGAGTTTCCGGGAGGTTTGATTCAGGAAATGCTGGAGGAAGTAGATAAGGAATTGCCGTCTTACCGTGTTACCGCGTTGCTGTACCGAATGTATGCTGAACTGTTTGAAGGAAAAAAAACAAGACATCACTACGTCAGGCGTGTGCAGGACTACATTCGAGCACTATATATGAAGCCGATACGCGTTGAGGAAATCGCACAGGAAATGAATCTTGACCGTCGCTATCTATCAAGGCTTTTCAAGGAGAAAACGGGGCAGTCAGTTCAAGATTATCTGATTACGGTCAGGCTGGAGGAATCGCAAAGATACCTTGAAGAGGGCTTTTCAGTTGAAGAATCCGCTATGCTGTGCGGATACGAGGATGCTTGCAATTTTTCTAAGATGTTCAAGAGGCGCTTTGGAGTAAGTCCGCTCTATTGGAAACGAGATAGAAGATGAAACAAGCAACGGTTGTTTGGTGTTTTGCCGAGAACCGTTGCTTGTTTCATTATCTTATATCTGCTTTTGAACGCTTTTATATTCATCGTAAAAGCGGTAGTATGGGCATGTTTTTGTGTTGCCCGACAAGAAGGATGCCATCTCATCCTGATCGAGATTCATACAGCAGACATAGCTGTCCCAGTCCTCATCATAGTCGTAAAATACACAACTTTCACACACACCTTGCGGTTGCTTTTTTTCTTCCATTCTTTTCACCTGCACTTTTGTATTGATATTATTATACCGAAAAAGTACCGAAAAGTAAATAGCTTTTTCTAAATTAGCACTCTTTTCGAAAAAAAATATGGAAAAAGTTCAAATTTTCTACATAAAATTAAAAAAACACTTGACAGAATGACACAAGAGTGTTATAATTTTTGTAACAAAGGATAGAGGTGCAATGCAGATCAGTAGCGCACACAACGGTTTAAAGCAGCCGTGCGTGAAAGGATGTGTTGCCGAAATTCGATCCAAGGCTTTGGGAGGGTCGGGTTGGCTGTCGGGAGAATATTCCGCCGGCTGTCACGGTAATGTGGAGCGCTATTCGTGATAAAAGAGGTCACTCTTTACCGCGGATGTGTTTCATTCGCGGCTTTTCTTTTCCTTTGAAATCTATATTAAGGAGAGACTTTATGTCCGGAACCTTTTGGGCGTTTTTGCCCGCAATCGTAGCAATTGCGCTGGCATTGCTGACAAAGAAGGTATATCCTTCACTCTTTATCGGAATTTTGGTAGGTGCACTATTGTTCACTAACGGAAACCCGATGAACGCATTTTCCTATCTCATCATGCTGATGGCAGAAAAACTGGGTGAAAACGGCGGAATATTGGTATTCCTCGTTGTGCTCGGTATCTTTGCCGTTATCCTCGCGCAGACGGGCGGCACCCGTGCGTATGGCGAATGGGCATCCAGACGCCTGAAATCGCAAAAGGGCGCTCTGCTTTCCACCATTGCGCTCGGCTGTCTGATCTTCGTGGATGACTATTTCAACTGCCTCACTGTTGGTTCAGTTATGAGACCTGTAACCGACAAGTATCGCATCAGCCGTTCCAAGCTGGCGTACATCATCGACTCCACAGCTGCTCCCGTGTGCATCATTGCACCGATCTCCTCGTGGGCGGCGGCTGTCAGCGGATTTCTTGACAGCGATAATGCGATCATGACCTTTATCATGACGATCCCGTTCAATCTTTACGCCATTTTGACGCTTGTCATGATGATTTCAATAGTAATTTTGAAAATCGATTTTGGCAAGATGAAACGAAACCAGAAGATTGCCGAAGAAACAGGAGATCTTTTGGCTGGCGAGACTGAACTTCCTTCCGAGGACATTGACCTCAATGCAAAGCCAAACGGCAAGGTATGGCATCTTGTATTGCCTATCGTTCTTTTGATCGTATGTTGCGTAGGCTCTATGATCTACAACGGTTTCTTCTATGATTGGGACGGTAATATGGTTTCTGAGCTTCAGTCAGGAAACATTATCGAAGCGTTTTCCAATTGCGACGCTGGTATTTCACTTGGCGTTGGCTCGGTGATCGCGTTGATTTTGACTTTTATCATTTTTATTGCTACTAAGGCACTTAATTTCAGCCAATGCATGGACAGCTTGTCCAAGGGCTTCCGTTCTATGGTTCCTGCTATTTTGATTCTTATCTTCGCATGGACACTTAGCGGCATTATGGGAGCAAAGGGCGGCTATCTTGATGCACAGGCTTTTGTTGAGACCAATATGAGCAATCTTGCAAACAGCGGTCTTGCAAATGCGTTGATTCCTGCTATCTTCTTCCTTATTGCGTGCGGAATCAGCTTTGCAACCGGTACGTCGTGGGGCACCTTTGGTATTTTGATCCCGGTTGCAACCTCGATTCTCGGAACAGGTCTTGAGCCTACCGTTATTCTCGCAATTTCGGCAATACTTGCAGGTTCGGTTTACGGTGACCATGTATCTCCGATTTCCGATACAACAATTATGGCAAGCTCGGGAGCGCAGTGTAACCACATTGATCATGTTAAGACACAGTTGCCGTACGCCTCATTATGCGCGATCATCTCGTTTGTTGCATATTTGATTGCCGGCGCAGTAGTCGGAAGCGGAATGGGCTATGGTTTATCTGCCGTTATCACCTTAACAATTGGTTTGGTATTGCTCGCAATCATTTTGAGCGGTATCTATCTGGTTGGCAAAAAGAAAGAAAAAGCATAAAAAACGAAATGACAAGCTACCTTGTATTAGCGAGGTAGCTTGTCATTTTTGTGTAGGTCTTGCTCATTTTTTGCCTTGGGTTTAAGTACATCAGCAGAGGGGGTCATTGTAGAACTAAAATATTTGTCCCATTTGTGATGTCTGCGACGGTAAAGAACATATTCTGTGATAATCCATGCGAGTAAAACTGTTACAAAGAAGATCGTACCGGAAACGAAAACTCGGTTTTGCGTTAGATTTTTGAGATTCAAAAGATTGCTGACAAAGCTACTTCGCTCTGCTGTTCCCGATGTATAGATCGGAAGGGTGCCTATTTTTGTACCGTTATAAAGCACCGCTACGTATCCCACCATTTGTCCGTCCGCAACAGGGGCTTCAAGCTCGGTGTTGATCAATCGCACACTGTAGGTGATCTCCTTGCCTATTTCGGCATTTTTGGGGAGATAATAGGGGAGAGTATCTTTTGTACGCACTTCAATCTCGGTTGTAAAATCAGAAACAGTGACAGGAATCTTACAAATGACCGTATCGGGGGAAACAACATCCAGATAAGTGTAAGTTTCATAGACCCAATCGATCAATCTATTTGTTACAGTATAACCATAGTTGCAATCATCTGTTTCAGGCGCGCCCATAACGATTGACAGATAACGTTCTTTACCGTTGTCTGCAACTGTTATAACGCAGCTTTTGCCTCGTTCGGTATAACCTGCGTTCATTCCGCGACAAATGCTGTTATAATAGAGTGTGGTTCGATTAGAAGCAATGAGCGCATTACGGTTGTATATTTGGGATGGTTCGAGCTTGAGGCTCCCTCCAAATTCATATTTTACGGTTGAAACGACTGTCATATATATCTCATTTTGATAAGCTTCGCGAGCGATCGTTGCCATATCCTCCGCGGTGGTTACTGAACTGTCGGATATTCCGCTTGGATCTGTATAATGCGTATTCTTGGCACCAAGAGAGTGTGCCTTTTCGTTCATAAGATCAACAAACGAGGATAATGATCCGCTGATTATATGAGCAAGAATGTCGTAAGCGTCGTTGTAGCTTCCGCAAAGCGCGATGTAAAGCAGATCTTTAACAGACAGAACATCTCCTGCTTTAATAAAGTAACGGTAGCCTGCCGACGTTGCGACCATTTCAGATGTGACGGTAACCTCTTCGTTTAAGCGTTCGGAAAGTGCTTCACAAGCGATTAAGCCTGCTATGATTTTAGGAGTTGAGCCGGCACAGAGGACAGTTTGCGTGTTTTTTGAGAGAACAAGCGTTTTTGAATCAAGATGATAAAAATAAACAGCAGATGCTTCTTCCATGTTGGGAAGAGAAGCCTCTTCAGCCGATGCAGGGCAGACAGAGAAAGTGATGCATAACAGTACGCAAAGAAAAGGAAGGAGAATGCGTGATTGTTTTGTCATTTTTTTGCCTCCTTTTCGTGGAAGGTACGCGCAATTTGAATATCAATGCCGATTTGCTTTATTAGTTCCTCTTTTGATGAAAAATGCTGTTCGGGACGAATAAAGTGCAAAAATTCAACCGTAAGTTCTCGGTCATATAAGTCGCCCTCAAAATCAAGGAGATAGGTTTCACAATTGATGGGAGCGTTTGTATCGACGGTTGGATGGATACCAACATTTGATATTCCATGATAAGAAACACCGTTGAACGAACATTTGGTTACGTAAACGCCTCGGCGAGGAATGAGCTGCTCGTTTGGAAAATTTTGGTTAACAGTGGGAGCACCAAGCTTTTTTCCAAGCGCTTTTCCGTGTTCCACCTTTGCGGTAAAGGCGTAATGTCGTCCCAGTAGATGATTTGCGGTTTCGATGTCGCCTTCTTTTAAAAGATAACGAATTCGCGTAGAGGAAATCGGTTGACCGTTTTGAAGGATCTCACGCTCGACGGTCGCATTCTTCCCGAAAAAACGGAGAAGATCATTTGGGGATCCGGCCCCCTTGTTTCCAAAGCGATAATTAAAGCCGCACACCGCTCCAACTGCATGACACCCATTCACGAGGATCTGTTGAAGAAATTCGATTGGAGAAAGCGTCGACAGACTTGGAAAATCAGCTAAATACACATATTCGGCGCCTGCAGCTCGAAAAGCATTCAGTTTTTGTTCCAGTGTACAAAGCTGTTTTGGGGGATCACAGAGGAGAAACTTCCAAGAAGGTTCACGAAAGCAAAAAACGCCGCATACGGAATCCTTTGATTGCAAGTCACGCAACTCCTTGGCGCGCCTGATGAGTGCTTGATGTGCCAAATGTACACCATCAAAATTTCCAAGACACAAAATTGCCGATTTTGGGATGGAAACAGTACTCATATCTTGAAGGAAAATACATTGCAAATTCTGCATGGATCAATTCAACTCCAGATAATTTTTGACCAGTTCTGCCATTAACTCGTCGCGATCGATTTTTCGGATCAGCGATCTTGCGTTATTATAATTGGTGATATAAGTGGGATCTTCGGATAAAAGATATCCAACGATCTGTCCAATTGGGTTATATCCTTTTTCGCTCATAGCGTTATAAACTTCTCGAAGAATTTCGCGAGTTGAAGATAGCTCGTCCGCATAATGCAACTCATTATTTTCTGTATTCATACATTTCCTCCTAAAAGGGTATCTAATATCGAGTCTCTTCTTCTATTATATATGATAAAAAGCTTTTTTTCAAGTCCTTTTTGCAAATATTTCTTTTTTGCGTGTTTTTTTATGGTGCAGGACTTGACGAACGGTCGATTTTGCGATATACTTATTACAGAAATACAGAAACGAGGACTGAATATGCAGATTACCTTTTTGGATTTTGAAACACTTGGACGGGATCTAACGGTTGAGCGATTCTGTGAATTTGGCAATGTCACCGTTTACGGTAATACACAGCCAATGGATGTCGCTTCACATATTTCGGATGCGGAGGTAGTGATCGTCAACAAAGTAAAACTCAATGCTGAAAATCTTTCTTCGGCAGAGTCTTTACGATTGATTTGCATTGCGGCGACCGGTTTTGACAATATAGATCTTGAGTATTGTAAAAAACGCAATATAGCCGTTTGCAATGTTGTCGGATATTCGACCCAAAGTGTGGCACAAGTGACTGTATCGATGGCACTTTCACTCATCACCCATTTGTCAGAATATTCAACTTATGTCGCTGACGGACGCTATGCCGCACGTGGGGTTGCAAACTGTCTTACACCTGTTTATCATGAGATTGCGGGCAAGACATGGGGAATCGTCGGTTTTGGAAATATTGGAAAGCAGGTTGGCAGAGTTGCAAAAGCCTTGGACTGTCGTGTTCTTGTCAACAAGAGAACCCCGATCGACGGTTGGGAATGCGTTGATTTTGAACGTATTTGCCGCGAATCGGATATTTTGTCGATCCACACACCGTTAAACGATTCAACGCGAGGGCTACTTGATGAATTTCACATTTCTATATTAAAGCCCAATGCTATTGTAATCAATGTGGCGCGAGGTGCCGTGACCGATGAGGCTGCATTGGCAAATGCTGTGAAAGAAGGCAAGATTGGCGGTCTTGGTGTTGATGTATACAGTACGGAGCCTATGACAGAAAAGCATCCGTTTTGGGAGATCAAAACTCTGCCAAATGTATGTTTGACACCTCATATGGCATGGGGGGGCTTTGAAACCCGCTCACGCTTGATGGAAGAAATGGCAGAAAATATCCGTGAATTTTTAAACGGCGGAAAAAGAAACAGAATTGATTAAGGCAACAGCCGCAAATTTGCGGTATTGCCGTAAAAAAGTGTCCGTATCGTGCGAGGCGATACGGACTTTTGAAATTATTATTTTGTTTGATTCAATATTCTTGCAATCAAAGGACGATGTACCTTCATGGCACCTACGGGGCAGAATTCTTGACAACAGAAGCATGTAATACATTTTTTGCGGTCAATTTGCGGAATCCCATTTTTCATTTCGATGACATGGGCAGGG
>JAFTXB010000286.1 GCA_017461825.1 Clostridia bacterium | reverse complement strand
ATACATGCCGCTTGTGTTTACCTTAAAGGTATATCGCAACCACTGACCTGCGGTCTGCCACTTATCACAGCAGATGGTATTAAGAACGGTACGGTCGGTGTCGGAGGGCATGGTTGCGGCATCGGTACGGTCCTCAATGGGATAAATGTTCTGAGAGGAGGTAGCACCCACATATTCTGCTTGAATGGTGATCTTATCGGAGCCAGAGCCGATCCCCTCATAGGCCTTGAGGTCATCCTCGTCGCTGATCAGGTCGGTATGAGGCACCAGTGTGATCGTTTTGATGGTCATGGGCTCGTTGACGGCCTCCAGGGACAGAAGCACTTCCCCGTTCGCATCGGGCTCGATCACAAACTCAAAGGTCTCCGCATAAAAGCCATCGGCATCGCGCAGCTCATAGGTGCGCCACTCGGGAACCTGCTCCATAGAGGGGCGAAGCTCGTTGTTATCGATGTCGGAGGTAAAGAAGCGAACGGTACGCTTGTTGACGTAATCGCTCATGCTCTGCGTCCAGACCGAAGGAATGGTGAGCTCGACGTAAGAGCCGTCCTTATCGCTCTTGATCTCCACCTCTGCAGCATCAAAGCCGGCGGCGATGGCCTCTTCGTACAGCTGCTGTACCGAGATCTTGCCATCCGCATCGGTGACACGGGCGGTGGTGTAAGCGTTCTTCCAAATCTTGGGGAAGGACAGATAGCGAGCCTCGGCAAAGGGAATCTTCTCGTTGATCTTGAGGATTCGCTCGATGGAAGCGGACTTTGCAGCATCGGGCCAATACTCGATCACGATGCTGTACTTTGCCGCCTTGGTGATCACGCCTGCGGGGATCTTCCAGGTGGTGGTACCGGTACCCGGCGTTTTGAGAGCGGTGGAGCCGTCGGCGTAGGTCACCACCTCGGGGGCCTCGTCCTTGGAGCCCTGCTCAAAGGACCAGTTGCTCTCACCGGTAGCGGGATCGGTTCCCGCCCCCAGGATCACCACGGATCCGGTCGCCCGCTCCACATCCGTATAGCCGGCCATATAGGCCTCATAGGAAATGGCATTGAGCTGTTCCGTGATCTCTGCCAAGGTCTTGTTCGTTGTGGAGCCGTTCATCCCCTCGGTTGCCGCGTTGACGGTCAACGCGCCACCAATGAGGAAGGAGAACGCCAGAACGAAAGCCAATAGCCGATGGAACTTCGTCTTCTTCATGTTTTTCCTCCTCTGTTCCGATCGCGGGTCGTCGCGATCATTTGGTATTGCTGCGGCACGGGCAGGTAGGCGCCCTGCCGCGCGACAGTTGCGCCCGCGCACCCGTGTAAAAGGCGAAGCGGGCGAGGCAAAGCCATCGCACCGCTCGGTCATTCACTCGGATGGTGGGCAGTCGCCGACCCCCGTACCGAAGCGCGGGGGCCTTGTGCTATGGCAATATTTTACCACGGTCCCACCCCGAAAGTCAAGCCAAAAATTCTCGCGCATTATGCGTGCGAGGGCGAGTGTGCGCGATTTCCGCCCATCGGAGCACCTCGCCGACGACAGCTGATCTGCTCAAAAATTCGGCGCTTTTTCACAACTTGACGAAATCGCCTTCACAAAAGGTAAGTTTAATTTACCACACGCCGTTTGAATTTCGAGTGCAGTGCCGCCACTCATGAAAAAATTCGTCACTTTTTGTGCAATCTTTTTTACAGGGTGAGAAAATGTAAATTAAATTTACCAAGTTTGGGCGCTTTGGAAAAGAATTCCCCATTTTTTCTTTTCGGGATCCTCGATTCTTTTTCTGTACATCCTGCACAAAAATCTCCATAAAAATTCTACATCCACAAAAAACTCCTTGGCGAGCGCGTTTTAACAAAAAGTTCATTTTTTCTCCCGATTTCAGCGAGTTAAACACATAAAGTTGCTTTTTCGCCAAGGATCGCCACTCTTGATCGAAATTCCGCGAAACAACATTGTTTGTGTCGCTTTTTATCGACATCACACCAAAACAGACATCGACGCTCACCGTCTGTCGAAAGCCCCTGACGGGAAAGCGAATTCCCCGTTGAAGGCAGACGAATCCCGCCGCCCGCAAGCCGTCGGCGCTCGGTGTATGTGAGAAGATTGACATTTCAGGCAAACGGGTGTATAATACTGTCACATTTTCAAGAAAGGAGGGAGACCACCGTGTCCGACACGGAACGATCGTCACATCGCCCCCCAAAAGAGCCGCGCGGTATAAAAAGCAAGGCTCTGATAGCCGCCTTCCCTCACACACTGCCCATCTGTGCAGGATTCCTTTTTTTAGGGATGACATACGGTGTTTTCATGCACGTATCGGGTTTTGCCCTTCATTTGTCGCTTCTTTCCAGCCTCGCGGTGTTTGCAGGCTCCATGCAATTTGTGCTGGTCAACCTGCTGCTGGGTGCCTTTGACCCCTTGCAGGCATTTCTCATGACGCTGATGATCAACGCCCGCCATATTTTCTACGGCATCTCGTTACTGGAAAAATATCGGGGAACGGGATGGAAAAAGCTCTATCTGATCTTCGGCCTTTGTGACGAGACCTTTTCTGT
>JAFTXB010000285.1 GCA_017461825.1 Clostridia bacterium | reverse complement strand
GGGAAATGGAAAAGCGAGGTTGGCTGACCCCCGCAATCATTGAGGAACTCCCCTACGACTGCAATACCCGCCTCACCGAAATGATCAACCGCTCCACCCCCAAGCCATAGTATTTTTCAGACAGCACCGCATCATTCGCGGCTGTCGCCTAAAAGAACTCGGTTGACTTTACCCACAAAATATGATATAATGATTCACATAGTAATTGATACAAAAGAGGATTATATGGGATACAATCAAAAAATGTTCGGGCTTGGCAATCGCCGCTCGATCATCAGAGAAATTTTTGAATACAGCAAGACCAGATCCGCCGAGATCGGTGCCGAAAACGTCTTTGACTTTAGTCTTGGCAACCCAAGCGTTCCCGCTCCCGCAGAGGTCAACGATACCATCCGCGAGCTGCTCGACACGCAAAGCTCGGTGCTCCTGCACGGCTATACCTCGGCGCAGGGGGATATCACCGTCCGCCGTGTGATCGCCGACCGCATCAACGCAAAATTCGGCGTGTGTCTAACGCCCGATCTGCTTTACATGACCTGCGGTGCGGCGGCAAGCCTTTCGATCAGCCTCAAGGCTTTGATCGAAGAGGCAGGCGAGGAGGTTGTGGTGTTTGCGCCCTTCTTTACCGAATACCGCGTCTTTATCGAAAACGCGGGCGGCAAGGTGGTGGTCAGCAAGCCGATGGAGAGGACCTTCCAGATCGACGTTGCCGATTTTGAGACAAAGCTCTCCCCTCTCACCAAAGCGGTGATCGTTAACTCCCCCAACAATCCCAGCGGCGTTGTCTACTCCGAGGAGACCGTCCGTGCCATGTGTGACGTGCTCCGCCGCAAGTCTGCGGAATTCGGGCATCCGATCTATCTGATCGCCGACGAGCCCTACCGTGAGCTGGTGTACGCCGGCGTTGAGGTTCCCTATCTGATGAACCATTACGAAAACACGCTGGTTTGCTATTCCTTCTCCAAGTCGCTCTCGCTCCCGGGTGAGCGCATCGGATACATCGCCGTTTGCCCCGCTATGGAGGATGCAAAGAATATCTATCTTGCCGTGTGCGGCGCGGGGAGATCGCTGGGCTACGTTTGCGCTCCCAGCCTGTTCCAACACGTGATTGCAAAATGCATTGACGCAAAGGTCAACGTGGAGGCGTACAAGGAAAACCGCGATCTGCTCTACGACAACCTCACGGCGTACGGCTATGAATGCGTCAAGCCCGACGGAGCCTTTTATCTCTTCGTCAAGGCGCTTGAGCCCGATGCGTACAAGTTCTATGAACGCGCGAAAGCACACGAGCTGCTGGTCGTTCCATGCGACGATTTCGGTGTTTCGGGCTACGTTCGCATTGCATACTGCACCGACCGCAAAACGGTGGTAGGTGCGCTCCCTGCCTTCAAAAAGCTCGCCGAGGAATATCAAAAGTAAGAAACAATAGATTAAAAAAAACGCTTAACGATTGGCGTGATACTCTTAACGGAGAATTCGCAAGCACAAAATTTCGGCAGAGAACTTGTTTTCTTTGCCGATTTGTGTTATAATGGCGGTAATCTCGTAGGGCGGGGGCTTGTCTCCCGCCGTAACACGAATTCAAGGGGTATGAGCTTTGCCCGATGCCCGCGTTGCTTGCAACGCTGTCATACGAAGGCGAAACAGGCGATAAAAGTACCGATAAAAGTATTTTTGAGAAAGGAACATTTTATGACGAGAATAAATGTTTTGGCATCTGTTTTATACCGTAAATCAGTTAGCTTAAAAAATAAAAACTTCAACAAATTGATATGGAATAACAACCGAAATGAATTCGTTTCTTCTCTTTCAGCAATGCAATTTCTCGTTGCTTGTATTGGCTTAAAAAACATATCTCATTCGCAAGCCGAAGAGATTATTTCGGTGTTACACGTTGCATATGATTACAAGACGGAGGAGTTTTCAGACTTATTGAGAGAAGCTTCCGATGAATCTGATTATTCTGATGAATATGAAGATGTCATTTTCCAAATGCATTTGATTTTATCAAAGTGTATCAATAGCGCAATGAAGAAAGAAAAAGGATATATACTTACCGTTAGCAGTTATATAAAGGCGTTTCATAATTTGCCAAGAGCTTTCTTATCAATCACAGATAAATCCAGAATTTCTCCCTCTGATGCGATAGAATACTCGAAATCATATTTAAAACTTGACTGAAACAACCCCGACAGACTTTAAAAATCTGCCGGGGTTGCTTTATTTGCGGCGGGAGCCCCCGCCCTACGAGCAAAAGGATCTATGATTTCTCCGCTAAGGACTACACCCTTTGCAGGGCAAGCGTTTTTTAATGAACTCAATCCAATTTCTTGATGATCTTTCTCGGGCACTTCTCGGCGCATTTTCCGCAGCCGATGCACTTGTCCTGATCGATCGATGCCACGAAATCATTGACCGTAATGGCATTCACGGGGCAGTTTTTCTCGCAGATGCGGCAGGAAATACAGCCAACCGTGCATTGCTTTCTTGTGGTGGCGCCGTTTTCAACCGAACGGCAGGCAACAACATAGTTGCCCGTCACGGGCAGAATGCGGATGATCCGCTTGGGGCAGACCGCCGCGCACGCGCCGCATCCGCTGCACTTGTGGGGATCTACCACGGCAATGCCGTCCACGATCGAGATCGCGTCAAACTTGCAGGCGGCAACGCAGGTGCCAAGTCCCATACATCCGTTGGCGCATTGCTTGTTGCCTCCGCCAATCTTTTCTGCGGCGATGCAATCGTGCGCGCCCTCGTATACGTACTTATATTTTGCCGTGTGGCAATTGCCCGCGCATTTTACGTAAGCGCGCATGGGGGTGGGCTTTACCGCCTCCATTCCCATGATCTCACAAATCTTTGCAAGCCCTGCTTCCGAGCAGGCGTTGCAAGCGGTTGGAGCAGCGTTCCCTTTTACGATCGCCTCTGCAAGCGCCGCACAGCCCGAATAGCCGCAACCGCCGCAGTTTGCCCCGGGCAGATTCTCCTGCACAGCGGGGATCCGCTCGTCCACCTTTACGGCGAAAATACGCGATGCAATGGCAAGCACCACGCCAAACAGCACGCCAAGTGCTGCAAATATCCCAATCGGGATCAAAACATCTGTAATCTGCATAGTATCACCTCGTCAGAGCTTTACGCCCGAAAAACACGAAAACGCCATGGCAAGCAGCCCCGCCGTGATCAGCGTCAAGGGGAATCCCTTAAACGCCTTGGGGGGATCGGCATGCCGCATCCGCGAGCGAAGCCCCGCAAACACGGTGATCGCCAGCGTAAAGCCAATTGCCGCCGCAAAGCCGAAGCACACCGCCTCGACAAAGCTGTAATCGTTTTGCACGATGAGCAGAGCCGAGCTGAGCACCGCGCAGTTGGTGGTGATCAGGGGCAGATAGATTCCAAGCGCGCTGTAAAGTGCGGGAATAAATTTGCGCAAAAACATTTCGATAAACTGCACGAGCGCGGCAATTACCAAAATAAACGCCACCGTCTTGAGATATTCCAAGCCAAACGGCTCGAGCAAGAACTCATACACCGCCCAAGTGACGGCACCCGAAACGGTCATGACAAAGGTCACCGCCATGCCCATACCGAGCGCGGTATCGGGCTTTTCGGATACTCCGAGGAAGGGACAGCAACCGTAAAATTTTGCGAAAATGAAGTTTTCCACCAAAACCGCCGAAAACATCATCAAAAGCACGTTTCCGATACTCATACGGTCACAACCTCCTCTTCTTCGTTCGTTTCTTCATGGGTCTGCTTCAAATGTCTGTTTTCCTCAATGGTCGCAAGTCGCTTTTTCTCTTCTGCCGTATTGCGGATCTTTTGCACCGCCGCAATGATAAAGCCAAGCGTCATAAACGCGCCTGCAGGCAGGACGAAGATCACCATCGGCTCATACGCCTCGGGCATGATGCGGATGCCAAGAATGGTTCCCGCACCCAGCAGCTCGCGCACAACTGCGATCAGCACCAAGGCAAAGGTAAAGCCAAGTCCCATACCAACGCCGTCTACGATGCTCGGCAGAACGGGATTCTTGGACGCAAACGCCTCGGCACGCGCCAAAATGATACAGTTGACCACGATGAGGGGGATGAAAAGTCCCAGTGCCTGATAGAGTGAGTAGAAATACGCGCGCATCAAAAGCTCGACAGCCGTTACAAAGCCCGAAATGATGACGATGTAGGCGGCAATGCGCACCTGCTGCGGAATAAACTTACGCAACAGCGAAATAAAAAGGTTGGAGCAAATGAGTACCGCGGTTGCCGCCAAGCCCATACCAAACGCGTTTTCCACCGACGTGGTGGTGGCAAGCGTGGGGCACATACCGAGCAGCTGAACGAGCGTCGGGTTGTTGTCAAGCAGCCCTTCCTTCAATTGTTTGAGGTATTTATTCATTGCCCCTCACCTCCGTTCTGTTCCGACAGCGCCGTTTCCAGCGCCTCGGTTGCAAGATTGACCGCATTCGTCACAGCACGGGAGCTGATCGTTGCACCCGAGACGGCATCAACGCCTTCTCCAAGCACCAGTGCTCCGCTCTGTCCCTTGTACTGATCCAAAAATGCCGATTCGGCAACCTTTGCGCCAAGCCCGGGAGTTTCGGAATGTGCGATCACACTCACGCCAAGCAGTGCGCGGTCGGCACCGTAGCCCACCATCAGCGCAACGTCACCGCCAAAGCCCGCACTTGCGGACTCCACGCAGTAGCCGATAAGCGTATCTCCGTTGTAAACCGTGTAGACTGTTGTATCGCCCTTGGCGATCTCCTTGCAGGTTGGTGCCTCCAGCCCAAAGATCTCACCGATGGCATCGTTTTTCGTTGCTTGAATATTCTTTTCATACTGCTCCGCCGTCAGCGAGTAGATAAATGAAATCACCCCCGCCACGATCGCGCAGATCAAAAGTAGCTTCAGCCCAACAAGCAGGCTTTGAATCGTACCGTTTTGTTTTACCGTCTTTTCCATACCGCACCTCACGCCTTCTTCTCGCGCCGCTTCTTTCCGTAAACGCGCGGACGGAACCACATATCAAAATACCACACCAGGGCGTTCATAATGAGGATCGCAAAGGATACGCCCTCGTTGTAGCCCGAAAAGTAGCGCAGGAACACTACAAGCACACCGCATCCAATACCAAAGACCAATCTGCCGCCAGACGTGACGGGAGAGGTGACGTAATCGGTTGCCATGAAAAAGGCACCCAAAAGCACACCGCCTCCGCAAAGAGAATACAGCATAAAGGTCAGTCTCGGGATATCGCCCTGCGGGAACAGGAAGGTCAAAACCGCAACCGTTGCGAGAAATGTAACGGGGATGTGCCAAGTGATGACACGGCGCACGAGAAGGTAGATTCCCCCGATGAGGATCATCAAAGCCGAGATCTCACCGATACAGCCGCCGATCTGTCCGAAAAACATCTCGGCAAGCGATGCCTCGGGCAATTCCCCGCCCTTGAGCGCGATCAAAGGAGTTGCGGATGCAACGGCATCGGCTCCAAGCGGAACGCGATCGTATGCCGCAGGAAAGACGGTCATGCCGCCCGTCCACGCCATCATCAAAAAGACACGTGCCGCAAGAGCGGGATTCATCACGTTTTTGCCAATACCGCCAAACAACTGCTTGACGACGATAATCGCAAACGCCGCACCCACAACGGGAACGTAAAGCGGCACGGCAGGCGAGAGATTGAGCCCCAACAGCAAGCCCGTCACCGCCGCGGAGCAATCCGAAACCGTTACGGGACGGCGCAGCACAAGCTGTGTCAACAGCTCAAACAGAACCGACGACGCCACGCACAAAAGCACCACCAATGCCGCGCGTACGCCAAAGATATAGATTCCCCAAACGGTTGCGGGAAGAAGCGCGATGAGCACGTCCTTCATCACCGATGCCGTCGTCACCTTTCGGCGCGCATGGGGAGAGGGTGAAACGGTCAAAAGCTCGGGAGCATTTGCCGCGATCGATTGTTTTACATCCATATGTAGATCCTCGTCATTTCTTCTTCATTCGCAAAGCACCCTTTGCCACTCGGATATATTGAACAATCTGCACGCCCGCAGGACAGTTGTACGAGCAGGTTCCGCACTCGACACAGCTCATGACGTTCAGCTTTTCTGCCTCTTCGTACTCTCTTGCCTGAGCATACTGCGTCAGATAGTTCGGCATCAGATGCATCGGGCAGTGTGCGACACAGTTGCCGCAGTGGATGCAGTCACTGTGATAGGAGTTGATCTTTTCATATTCCTCCGAGAACACCAATATTGCAGACGTGCCCTTGGCCACGGGAGCGTGAATATCCCACTGCGCCTGCCCCATCATGGGACCACCGCAAACGATCTTCTTCGGGGGCTTGACGCATCCGCCGCAAAAGTCGATCAGCTCGCTGTACGACGCACCCAGGGGCGCGCGGACGTTGGCAGGAGACTTGACACAATCGCCCGTTACCGTTACGATGCGGCTGACCAGCGGGAGTCCGCGATAAAAGGCACGCGAAATGGCAGATGCGGTTTCGGCATTGACGATCAGGCATCCAACGTCGGCGGGGAGCTTTCCTGCGGGCACCTCGCGCCCCAGAATGGCGTAAATGATCTGGCGCTCGTCTCCCTGCGGATACTTGGTCTTCATCTCGCACACGCGGATGTTGGGCTTATCCTTTACAGCCTTCCGCATCAGCTTGATGGCATCGGGCTTGTTATCCTCGATGGCAATGATACCGTCGGTAATTCCCAATGCATGCATCACGACCTCAAGTCCCGAGATCACGGTCTCGCCGCGCTCAAGAAGCAGACGGTGGTTTGCCGTAATATACGGCTCACACTCGGCGCAGTTGACGATTGCCGTCACAGCCTTGCCCTTGGCACTTTGCAACTTTGCGTAGGTCGGGAAGGTTGCGCCTCCAAGACCGCTGATACCCGCGTTGCGAACGATCTCCACGATCTCCTCAAACGAGGTCTCGGAAAGCGGCTTTCCGAACGGCTTTACATTCTCATGCCACTCGTGCTTGCCGTCGTTTTCGATCACGATATGTTGAATCGGCTGCCTATTGGCATTATGTACAGTAGTAATCTCTTTTACAGTTCCCGAAACACTGGCATGCACAGGGCACCCCAGCCCGGCTTCAACCGAGCCGATCACCTGCCCCACCTTCACATAATCTCCTACCGATACAACAGGAACAGCAGGTGCACCAATGTGCTGAGACAGCGGCAGAGATACCACCGCAGGGTCGGGTAAGCGGACGGTCGCTAACGGTGCGGTGTCCTTATGTTCGTTTAAATGTGTTCCGCCACGAAAGGTATATTTCACTTCATTCGATCCTTTCCATCATACTAAAACATCAAAAACTCATAGTTTTACACTGTTATTATAATACATTATAGAATATTTGTCAATAAACGATATTTTTTTAACGATGTTTTTAACAATGCGTTAACAACATGTGTTTATATCATGAATTATCCATTTAAAAATCATGGCAATCTGTAGCAAACCGTGCCGCATACAGAAAAAACGGACGCCTGAACCAAACGTCCGAATTTCCAAACCACAGTAAAAAAGCGACCAAAGAAATGTCACCCCCCTTGACAAATCCTAACACGCCACAGATAAAAGGAAAAGCGATAAAATGCCTGCCTGTACTCTTTTACAATATCAACCTCTCCATTTGCAAGAATGCGGAACCGACCGCCCACATCAAACACATCCATGCCCGTGTCCAAAAAGCCGTTTTTCGTGTAGAAAGCCATACGCCTGACACGCTCGGCATAGTTGGGCGCATCGACCTCATCCAACGGCTCCACGTGCAAAAGAAGCGTCTTATCGGCATACTGTTGCTTCAGATAAGACAAAATAGCAGACCCATATCCTTTCGCGCGCAACTCACGATCAACAGAGAAAAACATAATCATCAATCCATGATCGGTAAAGATATGATAGGTCATACCGCAAAAAACGCCGTCGGCAAGATAAGCGGAGAGCCCGATTCCACGCCTACGCGAGGATAACCGAAGCAGCCACCACGGCAAGCGTTCTTCTTTTGGAAAGGCGGAGAGGTACAATTTTTTCACCCGCTCGTAAATCTCACGATTTTTTAAAACATCCACCTCATGAATCACCATATCAATTCCTCTTTTCCAAATTCTCTGTTCAATGCTCCAATATTATATCATAAAGGGAACAAAAAATCAACCGGTCCCCCTCTGTTTTAACAAAAAAAGGAAAAAAATAGAAACAGACCGTAAAAAAAGAAAAAAAAGAAAAAAGTTTTAAAAAAAAGCTTGACAAAAAGGAGCACTTGTGATATAATATTCAAGCGTTGGTGATTTGGCGGGATAGCTCAGTTGGCTAGAGCAACCGGTTCATACCCGGTAGGTCATGGGTTCAAGTCCAATTCCCGCTACCATCGGCCCGTTGGTCAAGCGGTTAAGACACCGCCCTTTCACGGCGGTAACAGCAGTTCGATTCTGCTACGGGTCACCAACGAAAGAGAAAAGCATCGCTTTTTCGGTGCTTTTTTCTTTTGTTTTGATGCGCATTGTTAATCGAGCTGCCGCAAATCCGAGCTTGCGAGGATTGTGCTATAGCACGCGCCACCGCAAGCTGAGGACAATTGCTAAACTATTGCGCGTGCTTCAGTTCTGATTCTGCTACGGGTCACCAACGAAAGAGAAAAGCATCGCTTTTGCGGTGCTTT
>JAFTXB010000284.1 GCA_017461825.1 Clostridia bacterium | reverse complement strand
TCCGATGATGTTTGTGTGGTAACTAACATTTTATCAGATTTTTTCAGATATGCTCTTTCTTTTTTTACTTTTTTACACTTTGTTTGCAATATCTGTTGGCTTCACCCCAACATTTATTATAGAACCAGAAGAACAGTTGAGTATAAAAGAGTATGTCGACCCGTTCACGGGTCAGCCGGTAAAAGAGGGCAAATAAAAAAGCCCCTTTAGGGGCAAGCCTGTGAAAGTCGCGCGGTTGGCAGACTTTTCGATGAGCCTATAGGCTCAGCCCAGGACTTGCCCCAGGGGGGCTTGTGCAAGCCACCGGCACGGCCGGTGGTCATGACTTAAATCTCCCGAAAGTTCTTGATTCGATGGAAGGTAATATAATTGGAGTCGTGAAAATTCACAGCATTGTTCATTGCAGTGCGACAAAGATACAGGATATCATTGCCTTCAATAAAGAACGAAACATATTGAAAACCTACCTTGGCAGGGTCCTCATCCCGTTTATCCAACAAATCGCAAGCCAATTCCCAATTTTTACAGTCGGGCGAGCGCATTAAGGAAAGCAGATTCCGCGCACTGGTATGCTCGCTGTCAAGAATACGGCTGATAATGCTGTAATACATACCTGTCTCAGGATCTCTGTGAATCTCGGCTTTGGAATGATTTCCATCCATAAATACGGGATGACTGTAGGTCAAGGGTGCCGAAGGATCATCTGTATTAACCTTATAAGCCAAAAATCTTCCGTAATTAGGCGTGCACTTCAGCATATCGTACCGCATGACATTGTAAAGTTCTCCGTTTGGAAAAACGGTCAGACATCCTTCAATGTTTCCTCGGCTCCCTCCTTCCGCAACACCATTCCATGTGGGATCATATTTGACGGGATCTGTAAAGGTCCATGATTTAGGATCAAGTAAATCGGCATTCTCATCAATTGAGCCTACCATGACAGCATGATAACCTTGTGTCCAACACCCCCACTCCAAGGTCATCCACAAGCGACCGTTATAAGTAAGCATGGGCATCGGTGTTTTATGAACCCCGGGAAAGGCAGTACAGCAAGAGCCACGCAAAAGCACGGTTGGTGTAGCAAATGTCTTGCCGCCGTCATCGGAACGACCGATCAAAAGATCTCCGTACTCGGTGGAAACACTGATCATATAAAGCTCACCGCGATGCACGAACAGTTTTCCCCAATAGCAAGGAAACAGCTCGCTGACATAGTGCCAAGTTTCACCGTCGTCGTCCGAGCGGAAGATCAAGGTGAGATTTTGCGGTGCTTTTCCATGAAAGAGGTCCATAGATGCCAAAAGATATCCGTCAGGGTGGCGCACCATGCTGGGACTGCAAAGGAATTCCCCCGAAAAAGAGTAGGCTCTGTCAATTGGATGCAAATAGTTTACAGGTGTTCCAAACACTTCCCCCGTGCGAGCCAAGCGAATACGGCTTTGCTTTTCAAAATTTGCGCCGTGACATACTAAAACCTCATAATCAAGGTCGCATGCCAATCCGTCAATCGTTACACCGTCGCCTGTTACATCAACATAATTCTTAAACTCTTCTTCCTTACGCACACGCCAAAAAACACGGTACGTATCGCCGTCCTTATCAAGCCATTCCACGTGAATCGAATCGGTCCCGGGAACAATCCGAGTTACATAAGGGTCTCCCGCATCGTGAAAAGGCGGCGCATAAGGCGCATAGTTCCAGCTTGTTGCGGTCTTCATCTTATTATCCTCCGTATAGTAATGTTTCAATGTTGTTTGCAAGCTCGGCAAGCTGATCGACACAGTTTTTCTGGTAGTCGGTCAGATTCCCTGCATCCGCACTGCGTGACGTATATTCCATAGCAATACCTTCGTGCTTATTCAAGTAATATTTGGCACAACAAGGGTAGGTCAAGTTTTCGATCGTTGCCGCAAGACCGAGGAAATCCTGCAACAGTGATGTTTTCTGATCATTCAGCGTTTCTTTTCTTAATAAACGTGAATAAAGCGACGGATGGAAGTTTGCCATGACACCACAATAGCCGTAGCAACCGTCCTTAGCGGTTTCGAGCATAGTCTGCGCATTGGCATTGAATATCTTTAAATTGGATCCCTCACACCATTTGAGTCGCCGACGAATCAACGCCGCATCACAGCAGGTATCCTTGATAAAATAGAATCGCCCACTGTCGGCACACCACTTGATCATTTTTTCGGTCAGCAAACGCTTATAGGGCTTTGGACATTCGTATATTCCCAAAGGCATATCCATTGGCAACTGTGCAATCAACTTTTCGGTATCGGCGATCCATTGATCCTCGCATGTATTTTCAATATCCATGCGGTTGGAAATCAAGATCAAGGCATCTGGCTTTTCCGCCGCAATTGCATTCAATTCGATGACCTGATCCTCAAACGAATCCGAAACATGCCCCGAGGCAACAACCTGCATGGGTACACGGGAAGGATCTTTTAGAGCCAGTTCTTTTGCTTTGGTAACAACGGCACGTGTCAGCTTTACACGCTCATCAAGCGACAAAAACATGATCTCACTGGATTGACAAGCCGCAAAAATACCGTCACAGCCCTTATTCCAGTACCACTCTACCAATTTTTTGACCGACTCAAAGTCAATCTCACTTTTTTTATAGGGCGTAATCATAGTTGGGTAAACGCCTGTTTTTGCCAAAAAAGAATCCATACGCATCGATTTTTACTCCTTCTAAATCTTAGATTATGAGAAAAAACAATATAGTATTAAAAAACACTTTACTTGATATTATACAGGATTTATATTTCATAATCAATACCCTGTAAAGACTTCTAATTGTCAAAATCGGACAAATCAAATTGCTTCCATTTTTAGCCATCATAATTATACTTCACCCAAAAGACTCGGTAAACACCCGATCCATATGCCAAATCATGTCAACGGTTTCCTGCAACATGATTTCATCGACGTAATCAAGCGTTCTTGCTTTGAGCAGGAGTTGGTGAACGTTGCTCCCGATACCGCGTAGCTCGCGGACAATCTCGCCGTACTCTGCGGGCGGTCTTTGTCGGAGGGTCGTTCCGCGTAGAGCCTTACGGATAAATTCTTCACGAGAGAGCACGATAGCTTGCGCCAGCGCAGTTATGCGCTCAAACTCGTCCTTGTCAAGTCGTATCAAAATTGCGTTTTTCTCTTTCATACATTTTTATTCTCATGGATATCATGATTTTTCATATCATAATCCAAAAAATTATCTCACTTGTATTTATAATTGGCTTTCCATTCTCACTTATTTTCATAATTAACTTATGCTTACAAGTGACTTTTTTCAGCCCATTATTCAAAAGTTAATCCTAAATACAAGTGGCTTTTGCCCCGGCTTTTCAATGAAAAAAGCATAGAAAAAAGACCTCGATTCATCACCCGGATGAAGCAAGGTCTTTTCTTTTTATTGTAGTGCAAAAACGCTCAAACGATAAACGAATTTACCTTTTTTACGATAATTTGTTTTTGCGGTGATATTTGGCATTATTCCCACTCGATCTCAACCCTCAAAACCTAAACAATTTCGTTTAGAGATTGTAGTTAAGAATATTTTTGTTTTCTGTATTATCCATAACCCATTGGCTATCGGATTTTTGGTTGCCATGGTGTTGCCATCAAGAAATCAAGCATCAAACAAACCTTGCAGATAGTATATCATATTATAATTCTTTTTTCAACACTTTTTCAACACTTTTTTAAAAATAAAATAGAAAACTCTCAAAGTAAGTTCCACAGTGAAAATTGCGATTAAAGTTACTATAAAAAGGAATATGTGATAGAATTTAGTATAAGAAATCTTGAAAGGAGAACTCGCACATGAACAAAAAAGAGGGAAACACTTGAGGATTGAATTGAAATTCAAGAATGCCTAACAAACGGAATGACATTCAAAGCAATCGGGAAAAGATCAGATCTCCATCTCAAAAGAGGTAAAACAACACATCAAAGTACACAACAATTCCTTCTAAAAGAGAGGATTGTTGCCCGTGGTTGCCTCCCTTTTTATATGCACCGGTTGTCAAAACAGAGGTCGCAGTTATTGACATTTCCCATTCTATTGTTTGAATCTCAACCGCCCAATGTAGTACGAAACACTCTTAACAGAATCGAGAGGTGAACTATCGGGTGGCATTATACATTACTATTTTGGTAATCAATGAAGTATCAATTCGCGACTGCTCCTCCACGGAATACACAGCATATGTTGCTTTGGAAGATATCATGACACACAGACAATCGCAGAGCGGTTCCGAGTTAATCATGGAACAATAAAAAAATTCAGTTCTATAATAAATAGTTGGAGTGAAGCCAACAAATATTATAGAACCAGTCATGACCAAAAGCCGCGCTTGTGAAGCAAGACAGAGGGATTGTAACTAGCTAGAAATCATTGCAATACAATCCCTCAGTCCCCTTCGGTAACAGTTTCCTTTACACAAGGGAGCCTTACTCTGCAGCGGAATTGTGCATAGCCAAAGCTCGTTGGAGGGGCTGTTGCAACTGAAGATATGCAACAGCCCCTCGTTGGTTAATTAATTCAAATTCATATTCGGTTGCATTGCATACCCGCGCTTAAAAAACATCAATCCGGCAAGCAAACAAGAACGCCATACAACGGGAAATGATCGGACGGATAAATTTTCGAACCCAAAGAGGTGCTGTCATACTTTGAGTTGATAATGGTTTCTTCAACCGCACAAAAATCATTTTCACTAATAAAGATATGATCGATCACCGAGCTTCCGGTAATCTTATTCACATATCCGTGGTGGGTTCCGTAGGTAGGATCGGGCGCAATAGAGGAACTAAATCGCATATCCTCCATTCCGTCCATCAAAGCGAGATAGGGATCGGAATTGAGCTTTGCATTCATATCACCCGCAATGATATAAAAGAGATTATGATCAAACATTGCATCGGAGACAATCAACTCCATCAATTTCTTCGCTTGCGCCAAACGGATGCTTTCGGCCATGGTAGAATCATCAAGCTGACCGCTATAAGCCAAATGTGTGTTGCAAAATGCAAATTCAACTCCAGAGGCTTTCGATTTCAAAACACTCCATACAACCTTGCGAGGATAGAAAGAAGCACCTTTGTTTGCGTTTGCATCGGTGGCAGCAGCAAACATACTGTGTTCGGTATCCGGCGTATCGGAGAGCCATTTCACACCACTGCTTTGCAGTTCAAACATATCCTTCTTGTAGAAAATATATAAGCCTTCTTCTCCGCTTTCCGCATGAGCGGCAGAACCGACATAATCATAGATTTCCATCAATTCGCTGTTTGCAAGATAGCACTGCAATATGGTATCCGAAACCTCTTGCAACCCAATCACTGCAGGTTGTTGCGTCAACATCATATTGATAGCCGCTTCAGCGCGCTGTGCAGCAGTAACGGTAACGCCGCCAATTTCATATTCATCATGTACCATTACGTTGAAAGTCATTACAGGGATCTGCTCAATGGTCCCCGCAAGCTCCTTGCATGCCGCCAACATATCCGCGTTTTTGCGGCTCTCGGTAACCGTCAAGGCGACTTTAGCCGCGGTACGCTTACAGCTTGCTTTTTCCACTGCGGTATAATAATAGAAGGATTGTCCCTCAATAGTATATTTTACGTACCCGCGCGCGATAAAGGACTTCCCATCCAACGCTGCTGAGTCGGTAAAAGCGTAGCTACAGGTTACTGTGCCCATAGATTGCTCTTGAACTCTGGGAGCATTGCTCTTTAAAATGCCCTCGGTATCCACGGTCAGTTCACCGGTATAGCTTTTCTGTTCCAACATGATCACACCGGTCTCTACAGCGGTTGCATCGGCAGTATAATCCACCAAACCACCCATTGCGGCCTCATATACAACTTCCTTTTCCATATCCATGTAGAAACGCAAACCGGAGCCACCCGAATAGCGAACTGCAGTACCGGTGATTGCGAGAGGAGGGTTAGCGTCCAATGCATCTTGCACCGGCACGGGAGACTCTTTCAATGCATCAACGGTAATGTTGGTAAATTGCATTTGCCAGTTATAGTTATCTTTATTCTTACTGTCTTCGCTTTCGTAGTAAACCATAATGGGAGCATCCTTCCATTGTGCATACGAAACCGAGATCAAGTAATCATCTACATAGCTTTCAATTTTTGCGGTATAGGTCTTCCCGTCAACTGTATAGGTTCCTTTGGTACAAGTGACCGATACATATACCGATGCATTTTTGGTAGGTTTTGTAGTCATAGCCGCGCAAGTAAAGTCGGTCTGCACACCGTCATAGATCGAATAAGCAGCGTATGTTCCCATATTAGCACCGGTAAAACCTGTAAAGGTATAGTTGTTATAACCGTTAAAATAATCGATCCCATTCACAGTAGCCGCATTGTCATAAAACAATACCAACCCCAAAGCTCCGTCGGCAGGGGTATACTGGCGCTCAATGTAAGAAATGGTAAATGCATCGGCATTTTCCATAAGCGATTGGGGAACGACAGTCATCATGCCTTTGCCGGCACCGCCGTTTTCTGCGGGCGTAAGTAAAACCAGATTTTTCGACTTGGTCTCGCTAGCATGATTACCTTGAAGCTTCAAGTTTTTACTGGTAATACTCATGTCAAGCGTAGGGTGCTCGTCACCTACGATTTGAAGATCATACAGATTGTTCAAAGGTGTTGCGGAGGTTACACCTGCCGTTGCATTCGTGTAAACATGCGAGGTGTCGAGATCATTGCCGGTCTTATAGTCATCGATCGTTGATTTCAGATGTTTTTCCTCAAAAATACGCGTAGAACCGTACATAGGCACCGTAACTTCGGCGTTTTCATCTGCAAATGCCGCACAGGGCAGCAGCATGCAAGCCGTCAATAAGAGGGCGATCAAGTATAAAATTCTTTTTTTCATCTGTTTTACTCCTTTCATTTACTGCACAGCAGGAGACCACAAACCGCCATCCGGATCGGTTTCCACCTCGGCAGGGGCTATTGTTTCGGATACGGGGGGCTCGGTCGTTTCCTCACTCGGTGCTTGCGTAGTATTCGCATCGGTTTGGGATTCGGTATCAGCGGGGTTCTTGTTTTCACATGCCGCAAGCATCGAAATGCATATAATCAGGCAAAGTGTTAACAAACTGATCAATACTTTTTTCATTTTTGCATTATTTCCTTTCTTAATTTTTTATTTAATTTGCAAAAGTGATCTCATAAAGAGCATCAAGCAATGATTTGGAAATCGTCATTTCCTTCAAAGCCAATGCGATGTCGCTCTTATTTTGCGCGTGCTTATAAACAGAATTGATCTTCGTTTTTTGCACTACGGGGAGCTGCGCTGTCATCAAAAAGCGAAATACGCGTTCTCTATAATCGCGATTTTGGAAGAGTTGCGCATTTTCCAAAGAAACTGTCACGCATGCGCCGGCTTTGACCGGTGCCAGTGAAACGGACAATGTGCAGGTGTCCGCATCATACGATTGTTCAAGAATACCATTTCCTTTTGCTTTGCAGCACGGCTCTACCCCGCGGAAATGTACGCGATACCTGCGTTTCTGCGGCAAAACGGAAAGCTCGCCCCGCACGGAAATATCCAACGATGCGGTATTTCCCCACGTCCACGCAAATTCGGTAAAGGCGCATTGACCGTTGCAATACGCGTAACCGTCGCCGCTGTCCTCATACAACGTATATTGACCGTTTTCGCCCGCAAAAACGTAAATGTCCATCAACTCGGGGTTTTGTACACTGTTAATATCCTCTCCGAGCTTTGCCATCGGAACGATCGCTCCCGCTTTTGCAAGTACAGCTTGATCCTCAATGGTGCGCGTTAAGGTCATGGTACGGTCACCGCGGTACACGCGACCGCAAAATGCATCGATCCACGTTCCGTTCGGCAACCATGCAACAACCGAGGCACGGTCGGTATCAAAGGCGGTTGGCTCGGTAATCGGAAAAACCAGCAATCCCTCTCCAAAAAAGTATTCGTTGCCATGCTCATACGCCTCCGCGGAATTCGGATAACGGTAGTAAAGCGGCGTGATCATTGGTTTGAGTTTTGTATGTGCCTCATAGTTTGCGGTATAAATATACGGGATCATGCGATGTCTTAACCGCAAATACCGACCTACCAACGCGGCGATCTCTTCGCCGTAGCTCCAAGGCTCCTTGCTGCAAAACGGATTATTACTGGAATGCAGTCGCATAATGGGCGAAAATACACCGTATTGTACCCAACGAATAAAAAGCTCGCGCTCGCGAACCCCGGTTTTAAATCCACCGATATCATGG
>JAFTXB010000283.1 GCA_017461825.1 Clostridia bacterium | reverse complement strand
CCTTTTCACCTTGTGGACCTTGCGCGCCGGTTGCTCCCGTATCGCCTTTGTCTCCCTTTTCACCCTGTGGACCTTGCGCGCCGGTTGCTCCCGTATCGCCTTTGTCTCCCACCACGACGCCGAGATTCTTATTTTCCCCATTGGAAAGAGTAATAATCAACTCGCCGTTTTCATTTAGTTCAATATTGTTGATGCCAACAGGCTCCGCCGCCTCTTCACATGCGCAAAAGGCAACCATCGCACAGAGCGCCAAAAGAACTGCCAAAATTCGTTTTTTCATTTTCTTTCTCCTCAAAAAATATTTTTCGGTAAAAAAGTGCGCCAACCGGAGTCAGCGCACCGAAAAACGCAAACTCCAATTGTCGCCAAACAAATCGAAAATAATATGGGAATCTTATTCGCATATACTGTTTCGAGGAATTTGCATTTTTACCAAATTCAAAAAAACAGTATAGCCTATAAAAGGGTATAATATGCCTTAAAGACAAAATATCCCCATATATCAAATATTCGATTTGTTTGGCTCTTAAATTATATCATATTTTTCTATGTTTGTAAACCCCAATAATTGAAAAAAACAGTTTTTTCATTTTATAAATTACCATTTTTATTTTCCGAAAAGGTAACGTATTGCTCATTGACAAAATATAGACTATATGATATAATTATCATATAAAAACATTAGGATCGGTATAAGAAATGAAATTGGAACAACTTACGGCAGAGATATTCGACAACTACGAGGAAAAGCATATGGCTATTTTGGGAGATGCGTTGTCAACATCTCGCAAACAAGCTGAAAGGATCATAGCAAAATACAATACAAAAGGGCTGTCCAAAGAAGATATTGAACACCTGCAAAACCTAATTGTAAAAAAAGAGGTTGACGACTTCATGAGATTTGTTGAGCAAAACAAGGACATTTTGGATGCGCCTCTTACAGATGAACAAAAATTTAATAAACTTTTTGCAAGACACAACAACCCTGCCTATTCCAAACAAAAGCGAGAATATGTTAAAAGCAGGATCCGCCGCCACATCTATGACGATAACGTTGGAAAGATTTTAATAAAGCTTGCGGATGACTTAAAAATATAAACCCGATCCAAATTAATCAAGCCCCCATCGCTTCAAACAATCCACAATAAAAAATAAATACCGCAACCGTATTTTTCTTCCTTTTTTCGGTTGACAATCCATCAATTTTATGTTAAAATAAGGATGAAGAAATTCAAGCTATATTTTTATTTCTACGGAGGTACATCAAGGCACTGTTTGACAAACTGAAAAAGAAAAAGAATGCCGCAAAGGAGGAGAAGCCTGTGGCACAGCAGTCTGCCGTGAATGCCGGTCCTTCCCTCAAAAATGTAAAGGTTCCCACAGCATCGGCTGCAAAGGAAACACCTAAGACAACCGCAAAACCTGCGGCAAAAGCACCCGCAAAGGCACCCGCTAAAGCACCCGCAGCAAAAGCGGCTCCCGCTAAAGCAAAAACGCCCGCCGCTGTCAAAATGTCGAGCGAGCCCGCAACCAAAAAGCCTACGGCAAAGCCCGCATCTGCCGCCCGCCCCTTCTTTATGACCACCGAGGATGATATCCGCGCCGCTTTCGATCAGGCAATTGCCGAAGCGGATGCCGAGATCCTGCGCAGTGATTCCAAGGCGATCGGAAAATACGAATTCGATCTTGAGGTTGACGGTTTCCACTTCTATCTCATCGCAAACAATGGGCAGGTGCTGTTTGACAGCCCCAGCTTTACCACCCTCATCGGTGCCATCAACGGCATGAAAACCTTTAAAAAGACGGTTGCAGAGGGCAAGTTTGACATCAAGGTAGATAAATACAACCGCTATCGCTTTATTTTGGCTCGCAAATATTATGGTGAGAACTACACCTCCAAGGATCAATGCCAAAAGTGCGTAGAATCGGTAAAGAAATTTGCTACCGCCTCCAAGGTGCTTCGCTATAATCCCGATAAGGAGGCAATCGCCGCATACGAGGCAGCCAAGAATGCCAAGCGTACTCCCGACGACATCGACTGGAAGGCAGTTGAGCGCGCCGAGGCAACCGCACAAAAGATGGGCAAATTTGAGATCTGCCAAGAGGAGACACAGCAATATTGCTTCTATCTGATCGCAAACAACGGACAGATCCTCTACTCCAGCCGTTATTACGCCAGCGAAAAAGCCTGCCGCGACGGAATTGAATCCTTTAAGCGTGCCGCATACGTGGGCAACTTCTTTGTTGACCGTGACAAATTCGGCAACTATCGCTATGTGCTGAAAAATATCGGCTCAGCCCCCGCGTTTATCGGTGAATCCTACGATAACAAACCCCAGTGCGAAAAGATCATCGATTCGGTCAAGAAATTTATCGTTACCGCATCGATCGAGCTTGAAGCATAACAACACCCAAAACAGCCTGCCGCACGGCAGGCTGTTTTGAACAATATAAGGAGAGGACTATGAAATATAAGGTCATCGGCTGGACAAACTACGAGGACAGCACACTTGAATCCACACCCCCTACCGATGCTGCGGTGTATGCAATTATCGATAACATACGCTCCAACGGATATCACTTTACGGGATTTCACCATCAAGAAGAAGAACACGCGGTTCCCGTTCTCAACGACGGTAAAAAGCGGCTTTTTTCACAGCGAGGGTTTGGAGGACTGATGGCAAGTGTCTATCACCTTGACGGAATCTTTGACTACGCCAAATTTACCTATCCTCGCAATGATAATGACGAATACATCTTACCGCAGAAAGGCTACCGTCACGCTGATTTTCAAGATCCTTCCACTCTTTGTGAACGATATACCGTCCTGCTTGACGAAATATCCGCACAAGCCGCCCTTGCCACACAAAGCTTGGTATTGAATGACCTGCTCGCTCTCCGCTATATCGATTGCGGAGACGACATAATATTGAAATCCCCCTCCGCAGAGTATCGTTTTCGTGTCCGATCGGTCAAACGGCAAAAAGATCTGACCGAAGAAGAATCGATCGAAATCGATCTCGCATCTCTTTCGATGCACAAAAACAGGGAGCGTTTCGACCGAGCAAACGAACTTTATAAAAATGCCAAGCTGAAATTGACCGTTGAGCTCGAACCATTAGATATCCCCGAAAATTAAAATGAACCCCGACAGATATTTTCGTCTGTCGGGGTTTTACATTCATTATAAAAAACTGCTGTCTGTTTTTATGCTGCCGTTCCGGAAGTGATCAAAATTGTCAGCACAACGGTAAGTACCACAAAAACGATTGAACCGATCAAGGTAAAACGGAACAACCATTTTTCCTTTTTCGAACCGCCCGATCTGCCAAAATAGGTATCGGAGCTGCCGCCAGAGATCGTGCCCGAAAGGCCCTTTTCCTTGCCCGTCTGCAAAAGAATCATGACAGTTAAAGCTACCGCCAAAAGGACCAAAATAATACCGATAATAGTAATTGCAACCATTTTAAATTCCTCCAACTATTGCTTTCTTCATCGGGCAGAGATACGCCCGCAATTATCATACTTGTATATTATAACATACTTATTTTGAAAAAGCAATAGTATTTTTCGAAAAAAATCAAATTTTTCCCTCTTTTTTAGATTTTTTAAGGTTCATACGCATCACTTGCAATCGTTTGACAGCAAATCGAATAAGCGCAGTCGCAAAAAAAACCAAGGTTGCCCCCATAAATACAAATAAAACGGCGTAAGTCAAAAGCGACGCCCACCAGCCAAACACCTCCTGTACCTCCGCAATCACAAAATAGTTTGTACGGGTATAAGGGCTGATATAGTAAAGATCCAACGGATTGGGAGACCCCAACGCATAGGGTGTCAGCAAAACATTCAACAATGTCGCAAAGCTCAAAAATGTTAAAAAAGGTACTGCCGCGGGCAAGACCTCGCGCCCCCAGCTTTTTCCGTAACCTCGCGCAAATAAAACATACACCCCCACCGCAATCATCACCGTATGCCACAGCATGGTATGTACACACAAAGCGGCGCGGTCGTAGAAACGCGGATAGCCCATGACAAGACAGCCTCCCATCGTACCAAACAGCGCGATAAATTTGTAAAAAGTCTCCTTTATCTTCCCCTCCGGCAAAAACGGCAGGAGCAAAAACAAATACAACGGCAGGGAGCAAAACTGAAACGGGAAAAATCCAAAATCAAAAACGCGATCGTTGATCACAAAAAAGGAATAAAGTTGCTTATACCCCTCAAGAAGCCAAAACAAAAGCCCGGAGAACAACAACACACGGTCGGTACTTTCCTTGCCTTTTTTGTAACCCAAAACTCCTGTAAATACACTCAAGAAAATACAAAATATCAACCAAACCAAATGAAAGACTCCAAACGCGCGTGGCTTTTCCCATATCACATCGGTAGCACGTAACAGTGACAACAGCCACGCACCGTTCTCGGTGAGCAAAAGCAAAAACATTGCAATAAGCAACAACACCGCTCCGCCCAGCACACAAAGTCCCCACAACCGCTCACGCCGCATCATCGTTCTCTCCCTTCATCACTTTTTCTTTATTATAACAGATACCACTACATAATGCAAGAGAAATACGGAAAGATTCACAAAATAAAATATTGACATTTTCCCGTTCATTTGTTATAATAAAATTGAAATTAAAATGATTGTCTTGCCAATCCTTTTCTATTCAAAAAGATTCTGACCAAAAAGAGAAAAAGGAAAAACCATCATGACAAAAAAACAAAAGCGCGAACGAATGTCGCGGATCGTGGAACAGCTGAAGGAAATATACCCCGACGCAACCTGCGCACTTCAATGGGAGGGCGAGCCGTGGCGGTTACTCATCATGGGAATGCTCTCGGCGCAATGCACCGACGCGAGGGTGAATCTGGTATGTGAGGAGCTGTTTCGCGTCTACCCTACCGCGCGCGACCTTGCAAATGCGCCGATCGAGGAGATCGAGGGCTACATCCGCTCCTGTGGGCTGTATCATACAAAAGCAAAAAACGCGAAAGCCGCCTGCGCTCTGCTGGTGGAAGAATACGGCGGTGTACTCCCCGATGAAATGGACGACCTGCTCCGCTTTCCCGGTGTTGGGCGCAAGGTGGCAAACCTGCTCCTCGGTGACGTCTATCACAAGGGCGGCATTGTTGCCGACACGCATTGCATCCGCATTTGCGGTCGGTTTGGAATGTACCCCGAAACGCAAAAGGATCCCTTGAAGGTGGAACGCACGATGGACGAGCTGGTCGAACGCGACGAGCAAAGCGATTTTTGCCACCGCATCGTGCAGTTTGGGCGCGACACCTGCTCCGCCCGCTCGCCACAATGCCCCACCTGCCCCCTGCGCGATCTGTGCCAGCATGGGGTGAAACAACAACAGTAAGGAGAACGCTATGCCGATCTTACGCGTGGAAAATCTCAGCAAGACCTATCAAGTGTATACCGAAGGCGTGCGCGCTTTGGAAAATGTTTCCTTTACAGTGGAAAAGGGCGAATTCGTCGCTGTAACAGGCACCAGCGGCTCGGGCAAGTCCACACTGATGCACATCATCGGCGGTGTCGATACGCCTACCTCTGGCAAGGTATTTGTGGATGGTGTGGATGTTTTTTCGCAAAAGCGCGTGCAAATGGCACTCTACCGCCGCCGCAAGGTAGGGCTGATCTACCAATTTTACAATCTCATTCCCATGCTCAACGTCAAAGCCAATATTCTGCTCCCCTTGGAGCTTGACAAAAAGACGCCCGACGAGGCACGGCTGAAATCGGTCTTGAAGCTACTGGGCTTGGAGGACAAGGAATCCTCTTATCCAAACCATCTTTCGGGCGGTCAGCAACAGCGCGTTGCCATTGCGCGTGCGCTGATGACCTCTCCCGCACTCCTGCTTGCCGACGAACCGACGGGCAATCTCGACAGCAAAAACTCCGCCGAGATCATCCGCCTGCTCCGCGAATCCAACCAAAAATTCGGACAGACGGTTATGATCGTCACACACGACGAAAACGTT
>JAFTXB010000282.1 GCA_017461825.1 Clostridia bacterium | reverse complement strand
GCCGCCGCAAATGCACATTGATTGCGCAGAGGGATCATACCGACGATCGAGCTGATATTGATGATACTTCCGCCCTCCTTCATATAGGGAATCGCGAGCTTTGTGCAGTTATAGGTGCCGTCGAGATCCACCTTGAGGATGGCATCCCACCATTTGTCGGAAAACTCGTCAACATGCCGTCTCTCGTCGGGTCCAACATTGATGCCCGCATTGTTTATCAGCACGTCTATCTTTCCAAAGTCGCGCGCAACCGTTTCCATAGCGTTTTTTGTTGCCTCGCGATCGGTAATGTCAAATTCATAGCCCAATACGGTGCTTTCGGTCGGATCAAACGATTTTGCAAGCTCTTTGGCACCGCGCAGATCGCACACGGCAACCTTGGCTCCGTCCTCTGTAAAACGGCGAACCATAGCGCATCCAATGCCGCCTGCGGCACCCGTGATAACAACCACCTTGTTTGTAAATTGAATGTTCATGTCCTATCTCCTTTATTCTGAAATCGGTTCGGGGGTGAGTAACAGCTTCATTGCTTTTCCGCCTTCCAGATCGGCAAAGGCAGTCTGCCATTCGCGCAAGGGGCGAACGCCGATCATGGGATCGACATTGACCTTGCCGCTTGCCAAAAGCTTGAGTGCAATGTTCCAGCCCTCATAGCTCGAGCTCATATTGAATTGCACGTCGATGACCTTTAGCATGGCTTCGTTCCATGGGATCTCGACGGTTGGGGCAGAGGTCATGCCGATCGCGCAAAGGCGCCCCCATTTGCGCAGGACTTTGATCGAGGTGCGGATCGCACTGCCGGCTCCCGATGCCTCCACTACGAGCTCGGCACCGATCTCGGTCTCTTCCATAATGATAGAAACGGCATCCTCGGTTTGCACATTGATAAAGCGGTCAAAGCAGTTCAGTGTCTTGGCAATTTCCAAACGGTAGGGGATATCCGCTGTACAACCGCAAAGCAGGATCTTTCCCGCGCCTGCCACGCGTGCCATTTGCGCGGCAAGCAAGGCAATGGGCCCTACCCCCATGATCACCACGTTCTCCCCCGGGGTCACGCGTGCGCGCTCCAACAGCTGGTGCGCAACAATGGCTGTCGGCTCGGCAAGAGCGGCTGCTTTGAGGGAGAGCCCTGCGGGAATCTTATGTAGTAGCTTTTCGGGCATGGTGAGGTAATTGGTAAACGATCCGTCGATCCCCCAGCCGATCGATCGCTTGTCCATGCAGTTTTGAATATGTCCGTTGCGGCAGAGATAGCATTTTCCGCAAGCCTTGTTATGCGGCTCACCTACTACAAGATCGCCGACCTCGAATTGAGTGACCGATTTTCCTATCTTTACCACCTCCCCCGAAAACTCGTGACCGAGAATAACAGGGGGATAGTAGGCAAACTGATCGTGTAGGATGTGGATGTCGGTGCCGCAAATGCCGCTGTAAGCAACGCGAATGAGCACTTCATCATCGCCAAAGGTCGGGATCGGGCGATCCAAAAGCTCGAGCGCGCCCTCTCCTTTTTTCGTTTTGACCAATGCAAGCATGATAGGTTCCTCCAAATTTTTTCAAAAATCAGATTTTGTTCTTTACATTTCGATCTGCTTGTGTTATAATCTAATTATAGCACGACAAAAACCATAATAATATGAATTTACAGTCAAAAAATATGATTTTTGTGTCTTTTTGGAGGTCTCAAAATGGGCTACATTCCGATCCTTCATCCATTGATGGAAAATGAACCGAATATCTTTGCCGAGATCAACTACGACAAACGGTATACCACACTTGGCGATATCACGCGAGACGGCGATCATATCCACGATTTTTATGAGATCTACGTCAATATCAGCGGAGATGTTTCGTTTCTGGTGGATGATCAGGTTTATGCCGTTGACCGAGGGGACGTGATCGTGAGTGCGCCCAATGAGATCCATCGTTGCATTTATCACAGCGACTGTATGCACGAGCATTTTTGCATTTGGATCAAAGATCTGCCATTTTCGGATGGGGGAAACGCCGAGCGCTTTACCAAAAACAAGAGAGTGGTGCTTTCGGATGAAGAAAAAGTGCTTTTGATCGCGCAATGCCATACATTTTATAAGTGCCGAAGCGGGGAAGTGAGCCTTCGTTACCGCGCGGTGCAGAGCTTTTTCGGAATTTTGGATCTGATTTGCACACATGGGACTGCGGGAAGTGCCGCCGAGCCGTTGCCTGCTGATTTTTCGGAGATCGTGGAGTATATTTCAAAGAGATTCACCGAGCCGACCTGTACGGTTGCGATGATATGTGAAGCGTTTTATATCTCCAAAAGCACGCTATGCCGTCGGTTTCGCCGCTATTTTCAAACAACACCGTCCGATTACATCGAATCCAAGCGCTTTTCCGAGGCAAAGAAACTGTTGGCGAGCGGACAGTCGGTGCAAAACGCCTGCCTATCAAGCGGTTTTTCGGATTGTTCTTATTTTATTATGCGTTTTCGGCATAAATTTGGTGTTACGCCTTATCGTTATCAAAAGGAATTTTTATAAAAAGAAAAGGGCTATCTCAAATGCAAAATTCGGATAGCCCTTTTCAATTTTTTTATCTAACGGTCTGTTTTTTTGCTTGTAAAGGTGAGGTTATTTTAACAGCTCCGACATGAATCGGAAAACGAGATCGTCATGACCTTTGAGGTTTTCGTGACCGAAATCGGGGTAGACCACCACCTGCTTTTCGGTGTTCATTTTGTTAAACGCCGCAAACTGCGTGGAAGGCGGGCAGGTGGTGTCCATAAGCCCTGTCGCCATCATGACCTTTGCCTTGATGCGGGGGGCCAAAAACTGAATGTCAATATAGCCAAGCTTTGTAAAGATCTCTTCTTCGCGCGCGTGCGTGGGGTCAAAGTTGCGGAAATAGTAGCGCAAGCCCTCGTAAGCCCCCTTGTTGAGATCCATTTCCCAAACACGCTTGTAGTCGGACAGATAGGGGTAAATGGGAGCACAGAGTTTGATAGAAGGCACCAATGCGGCGCAGGCAACCGTCAAAGCACCGCCTTGGGAGCCGCCCGTGACACCCACACGTGTTTCATCCACAAAGTCCAGACCCATAACGATCCGCGCAAGCATCGCCGTGTCCAAAAAGAGATCGCGGCAATGCAGATCCCGAGGATCTCCGTCAAGACCTCTTACAAATTGCGTAG
>JAFTXB010000281.1 GCA_017461825.1 Clostridia bacterium | reverse complement strand
ACCCGTCAGGCCGTTTCTCGTTGGGAGAACGGCGAAACGGTACCCAACACCGAAACGTTAAAGCTTCTTTCTAAGCTCTTCGATGTCTCGATTAATACTCTCCTCGGCTCTCCGAGAGGGCTGATCTGTCAATGCTGTGGTATGCCGCTTGAAGATAGCAGCATCAGCAAAGAAAAGGACGGGATCTTCAACGAAGACTATTGCAAGTGGTGCTATGCCGACGGCGAGTATATGTATCACGATATGGACGATCTGATCGAGGTCTGTGTAGCGAATATGGCAAGCGAAGCCTTTCCCTCGGAGCAGGCTCGTGCGTATTTAAGGGAAATGCTCCCCAAACTTGACTATTGGAAGAATTATAAAAACCTCGACGACGGCGGAAAATTTGAGGAATTTAAACGTAAGCTGATCGACGAGATCAACGCCCTTGGAGTAGAAGGAATGCCGAAGGTCGAAAAGCTCAACGCGCTTGTGGGCGGTTACGTCAATCTTGAATATCGCCTTCCAAACGGCAAGACCGTCAAATTCCTTGACGATAATGCCACCTATCTGGGAAATCAGCTCGAATGCGAATTCGGCGGAGATCGATGCTTCGGCGTAGTCGCCAATATGGACTTCATCCTTATCTGCACCTACGAGGAAAACGGCGAAAATCCCGAGCTTGTTATTTATAAAAAGAGATAAAATTTGCCGATGAGGAATCAATCGAAACCTCGTCGGCATTTCTATATAAATGTCAACCCTTGCCCCGCAGTAGACAAAGAAAAGGCAACGTGACGGATAGTATCGTGACTTAAAAGAGATCATATGTTATAATGAGCTGATAAAATCAAGGAGGCAAAAAAGTGACTTTTGGTGAAAAATTAAAAAAGTTAAGAACCGACGGCGGATTGACACAAGACGAGCTTGCGGAAAAAATCTACGTCACACGCACGGCGATCTCGAAATGGGAATCGGACAGAGGGTATCCCAACATAGATTCTTTAAAAGCAATTTCAAAATTCTTTTCGGTATCCATCGATTTGCTTCTCTCATCCGACGAGGTACTTACGATAGCCGAGGAGGATCATAAGCAAAAAGAAAAACGCTTTAAGGATCTGGTTTACGCTTTGCTTGATCTCTGTATTGCAATGCTTCTTTTTCTGCCGTTCTTTGCCGAGAATAACGGCGTGATCCGAAGCGTCTCTCTTATCGCACTTGAGGGTGTTCAACCCTATTTGAAGGCGGCGTATTTTATTGTTGTGATCGGTACGTTTTTCGCGGGCGTTCTTGCGCTTGCCTTGCAAAATTGTCAAAAAGCATTTTGGACGAATAGCAAAACCAATATTTCATTGATGTTCGGAACGATATCGGTACTTCTGTTTGTAATAAGCTCACAGCCGTATGCCGCGGTATTTGCCTTCGTGTTACTGCTGATCAAGGCTTTTATTCTCATAAAACACCGATGATACCAAGCGTACCGCCCTTGTGACGAGCCGTTTCTTGCTTATCCTTCTGTCTTCCTCTAAACTGTATTCGGGCGAAAGCCAATACAAAAAAGGAAGGTAAGAAGATTATGAAAAAAAGAAAGATGCTTTGGATGGGGGCGGGCTTGATTGCAGTATTCGTATTGTGGACACTTCTTGTAAGTGTTGTTGATGTCCGCGCAATCGGCCCAAACGGTTCGTCGGTTGGCTTTGCTACGCTGAACGGATACGTTCACGATCTCACGGGAGTGAATATGCGTTTGTTTTCGATCACCGATTGGCTCGGTCTTGTGCCGATAGGCGTTGCTTGGGGATTTGCCATGCTCGGACTCGTACAATGGATAAAACGAAAAAGCTTGTTCAAGGTAGACCGAGATATACTCGCGCTCGGCGGATTTTACGTTGCCGTGATGGCAGTGTATATTCTTTTTGAATTTGTTGTCATCAATTACCGACCGATGCTAATTGACGGATATTTGGAGGCCTCTTATCCGTCGTCGACAACGATGCTGGTGATGTGCGTGATGCCGGCGGCAAAGATGCAGTTACGCGCCCGTATAAAGAATAATGGACTCAAACATTGCGTGATGATTTTAATTGCCGTGTTTACATCATTTATGGTCGTGGGCAGGTTTGTGTCGGGCGTGCATTGGATCACCGATATCATCGGCGGTGCGCTGGTCAGCGCAGGACTTGTGATAACGTACGCTTCGGTAAGCGATATACATAAATAAAAATTGCCGCTGGGAGGGATCTCTCCACCTCAGCGGCTTTTACGTTTACCTTACAACAGACGAATGACTATAAATATAGAATTCCTCTTGGCTGGGCATCCACTTCTTTTCCTTGGGCGGAAAAGTCGCATCAAATGCTTCGACAGAGGCGATATCCTCACAGCAATCAGCGGCGGTAGACGGAATATACATCCACTTTTTGCCGTCCAGCACGTTTGGAACGAGCTCGCAAACGAGAAGCGCCGTCGGATAGTTTCCGTCTACAACAAAACTCACGTTCTTCTTTTTGCAGCTCACGAACCCACGGCTTACGTAGTTGCCCGGATT
>JAFTXB010000280.1 GCA_017461825.1 Clostridia bacterium | reverse complement strand
CACATTTTCCGCCAACTTTCGTTTGGAGCCCCTCAATTTTTGTGATTATTATTGATTTTTTATCATTTATATGGTATTCTTATTTAGAAATAATGAACGATTGCCATGACTTTTTTAGGGACTTTTCAAATCCAACAACAACACCGTACATGAAAGGAGCCAACTATGGGAAAACTAATTCAATACTGCACCAAAGCCTCAAAATTCGACGGCGAGTTTGCCTGGCAAGCTGCGGGAATGGGCTATCTCATCTTCACCGAGGAAAATAGCCTGATCGTCATCGACGGCGGCACCTGCCCCGAAGACACGCAAAATCTGCTTCGAATCATGGAAGATGCCTCGCACGGAATTCCGCGCGTAAAGCTCTGGATCCTCACACACCCGCATTTCGATCATTACGCGGCACTCTTGGAGCTGGCAAAATCCCCCGCCGACCGCGCACGCGTTGAGATCGATACCCTATGCTATTGCAACCCCAACAGCTTTACATGGATCAAGCGCGGAACCCAATACGATGCCAAAAAAGACCTCGAAGCCGTTGATTCCATTGCAAACATGCTTTCATGCCGCGTCCTTCGCCCCAAGTCGGGCGACCGCCTTGACATCGACGGCACAACGGTTGAATTCCTTTATACCTATGAAAACGCCGAGACCCTTGCCGATCCCAACGAGCTCTCTCTCGTCTTTACCGTAACGGGCAAGCACAAAAAAGCCATGTTTACAGGCGATGCCTATTCCGCAGGGCTTGAGGTGGCATACCAAACCTATAAAGACCGACCCGACATTCTGCGTTCCGACATTGTACAGATCGCGCATCACGGGCTCAACGGCGGTCATACACTCTTTTACAATCTTGTTGATGCCGATGTCGCACTGGTTCCCATCTCTCGCTCCGGCGACCGTGCCATGCTCCGCCCCGAAGAAAACTGCGCGCACCACAACCTGTACGCAGAGGCTCGCGCGCACTCGGTCATCAAGGCATACTGTGGCACGGCGGCATTGGAGTTCTGATATAAAATCCAGCCAATTGTAAAAGTAAAAAACAATGTTAAGATACCTTTCCCCTTTAAAAAGGTAGCCATTTTGGTAGCAATGATTCTTAAAGCCTCCCCTGTGCAAGGGGAGGTGGCACGCGTAGCGTGACGAAAGGGTTGTGACAGACTAACGAATATCACCATTCTCAAATAAAGAAGCCCAAAGGCGACGACCCTATCGTCATTTTCTTGCGAAAATGACACTTCCCCTTACACAGGGGAAGCAAGGTTAGAATCGCTTTAGCAAGGGTAATCATTTAAAAGTGGAGAAAAATTGGAATTGTAAAAACTCGGAAAGCGTTATAAATATTGATTTTTTGACTTTTACAATCAGCAAATATAAAATCGAAAAGGAGAGCCAAAGGATGAAATTCATCAGCCGTGGGTTTTATGATCCCGATAGGGTCAATGGGCTCGCCGAGGATCTGATCTTTCAGGATTACAATTATAAAAAAATGGGAAATATCATCTACCCCGTTTTAGCCGGCATTACCAATCCCGATAGCGAGTATTTCTGCAAGCGCACCGAAAGTCACGAAATGCTTCATTACCAATACATTTTCGAATACGTCGTTTCGGGCAAGGGACACATCATCTGCGACGGTAAAAACCAAACTGTGGAAAAGGGTGACTTTTATTTTATCAACCGAAACATTCCCATGCACTACTATGCCGACCGAGATGATCCCTACTGCAAAAAATGGGTAAACATATGCGGCAAGTTTATCAACGGTCTGTGCTACACATACAACCTCAACAACACCCCTCTCCTGATCCTGCATATGGATGCCGAGTGCTATATCGACCGTTTGCATAAAATCCTGGAAAACTACGATTACCACGATTCCGAGCAAGCCGACTTAGAGATCATGCACACCTTTACCGAATTGTTTGACAGCATTCACCGCTTCAGACAAACCGCCCAAACCCCAAAAAAGACCGATCTCTTTAAACAGATCACCGAGTATATCGACAACAACATTTTTCACAAGGATCTTTCCTTAACGCATCTCTGCCGCTATTTCTATGTCAGCGACCGAACCCTCAACCGCCTTTTTGCAAAAAACACCGATCTCTCCCCCAACCGCTATATTACCGTACAAAAGATCGAGCACGCCAAAGAGCTGCTGCTCACCTCACATTGCTCGATCGAAAAAATATCCGATATGCTCAATTTTTCCAGCGCAAAATATTTTCGCAAGGTCTTTACCGCGCATTGCGGAATTTCGCCCCTGAAATGGAAAAAAAGCAACACAAAGCAATGAACAAACCGTGTCCTTTTTATATAAAAGTGGTTACAAAACATTGATAAAGCAAGAACAAAGAATGAATTCACTATGAATAAGGAGATTTTTTATGAAACTGAGAGCCCCTTCATACCCCCTGATCGCAGTCGATCCAAACTTCAGTGTATGGTCGCCTGCCGACCGACTGACCGACACCGACACCGAGCATTGGACTGCACACCCGCAAAAAATTTACGGCACTGCAACCATTGACGGAACCGATTACCGCATCATCGGGGGGGCTACCGCAAGCGGCAATCCCGCCATGACGCAAAAGAAGGTTGAAGCCTCCACCTTCAGCACCAAGTATATTTTTGAGGAGGCAGGTGTGCGCCTCACGCTCAATTTTACATCCCCCCTGCTTCTCAATGATCTTTATCTGCTTTCGCGCCCCGTCAGCTATCTTGAGATCAAACAGGACTCCACCGACGAAAAAACGCACAACGTATGCGTAAAAATAGCCGTTTCGGAGGAGCTTTGCATGGATCTGCGCGGCGATGACACGGTGGATTGTGAGATTTTGGAGCTTGACGGCGGCAACCTCCAAACGGTTAAAATGGGAAAGACCAATCAAAAAATGCTGGAGCGCTCGGGCGACGATCTGCGCATTGAATGGGGCTATTTTTACCTGACTGCGGCAGGCGGAAAGGTCGGCGTGACAGAGGCGGATTATCTCAAAGAGGACGGACAAACCGCCAAGGAAACCTTTGTTTACGCCGAATCGGAAATTCAAAACGCGCCCGTACTGTTCACCTTTGCATACGATGATATCAAATCGATCGAATATTTTCACAACCAACTAACGTCCTACTGGAACCGCAACGGTGCCAAAATAACCGATGAGATCGTAGCCGCGCACAAGGATTACACCGAAACATACCAACGCTGTGTAGACTTTGGCGACCGCATGTTTGCCGATGCCACGCGTGCGGGAGGCGAAAAATACGCCGAGCTGCTTGAGCTCGCCATGCGTCAGGTACTTGCCGCGCACAAGCTCGTGGTGGATGTAAACGGCGACCTGCTTTACATCTCCAAGGAGTGCTTCTCCAACGGCTGTGCCGCCACCGTGGATGTCAGCTACCCCTCGATCCCGCTCTTTTTGATCTACAACCCCGAGCTGATCCGAGGCATGCTTCGTCCGATCTACCGTTTCACCGCAACCGACGAATGGACGTATGATTTTGCGCCGCATGACGCGGGACGCTACCCCATTCTCAACGGACAAATGTACGGACTGACGCTTGACCGCCAGATGCCCGTGGAGGAATGCGGAAATATGCTGATCATGGAAGCCGCACTTGCCATTGCAACCAAGGATGTGTCCTTTGCAAACGAGCATTTTGAAGTGCTGGAGCAATGGAGTAATTACTTGATCGAAAACGGAAGGGATCCCGGCAATCAGCTTTGCACCGACGACTTTGCGGGACATCTTGCTCACAACTGCAACCTCACTCTGAAGGCGATCGTAGGCGTGGCATGTCTGGGCATTCTTTACGGCATGAACGGCAGAACGGCGGACGAAGAGCGCTGTCTTTCCACCGCGCGCGAGCTTGCCGCCGACTGGGCAGTACGCGCCTCGAACGGTGACGGCAGCTACCGTTTGGCATTTGACCGCCCCGAAAGCTTTAGCATGAAATACAACATTGTTTGGGATAAGCTGTTTGGCACGAAAGTTATGGATCCAGCGGTCATTCAATCCGAGGTGGCAAGCTATTTTTCAAAGATGCACCCCTACGGACTGCCGTTGGATAGCAGAAAGCCCTATAGCAAGACCGACTGGCTGGTGTGGTCGGCAACGCTTGCAAACGACCGCCGTGACTTTGAGCGTATGATCGAACCGCTGTGGAATATGTTCCACTATACCGAATCGCGCGTTCCCATGTGCGACTGGTACTATACGCAAACAGGCTTGCACAAGCTCTACTTTGGCAGAGCTGACGGCTTGGAAAAGAGTTTCCGCAACCGCACCGTACAAGGCGGACTGTACATCAAATTGCTGGAATACTACGGCATTATGAAGATCCGTTAAACCAAAATAACCCCACGGGAAACCATGCTTTTCACGGTACCCGTGGGGTGTTGTTATGCAAGCCCCCACAAAAGAAATGGGTTGCCTATAAAACAACTGTATTTATCTTGATTTCAAAATTGGGGACGAGTTCAATGATTCCCGCGCTAAAACGGCAAACACGGAAGAGAGTATTGAGTATATAGCCCTTTGGAGAACTGTCGGATCACCGTACTTCTTTTATCCTAAAACAACAATCCTTTTTTATTGCTTCATTACTCTTTGTTTGCCTATCACAAAAACGCACAACAGCAATGCTACCGCGGTCAATAGAAAAGAAATACAGGAAAGCAGCTGTTGCCCGTATATATGCATACCAAACAGTGTATTTCCGTTGGATTGAACATATTTAAGGATTTGACTGCCAAGTAATGAAGCACCAAAGCCACATAATCCGCCAATGCAGTTCTTAATCGCCATAGCCTCGGTTATGTAATCTGAATTGACATAACTATATGTTATATTAAACGAATTCTGATTAAGCCCCGCCATAGATATAGCATACAAAACGGTGTATATTGCTATAAGATACCAGGTTTTGGGGGTCGTAAACATATTCACAAAGAACCCTATCGCCGCAATCACCAAAGCCAACTCCATTCCCACAGCAAAAGAACGTTTGTCGGAAAAACGGCCAAACGGTTTCGAAACAAGCATTCTCATCACATTGCCCAGCATATTGATGATCTGAACAACAAACACGCTGATCAAAAGATCGTTGGTCTTATATGTTCCCAAAAATCCAATGGTAAAATACTTTGCCATTTCCCATATAATGGTAAGGAGAATTACCGAACGGAAATTTTTATTTCCCAAGGTATTCAAAAGGATTTCCAAAAAGCTCTTGGTGTTTTGCTCTACCGCCCGATCATCCTCTTTCTTTATGCAGCACAGGCAAACGATGTTGCAAACAGATATAATAAAAGCAAGTACTGCTATCATTATAAATCCATCGTTTATTCTTCCCGCCGCCTCAAATTTATCAAAGAAAAAGCCAACCACAGCGGTAAAAACGATTCCGGAGCCCAATGAAATGACTTCTTTTGTAGCAGAATATGAGGCGCGCTTTTCTGCTTCTACATAAGAATTTGCCCACTTAAAAATGACGTTGTATACAAGATACTGACAAGCATAAGCTATCAGTATAAAGCTCATAACCGTCACTTTTATCGCAACGCTCTTTATGGGTAAAAACGGGATCATATACAACCCCAAAAACAATATTTGACTGATTGGATAGAATATCAGTACCAGTTTTTTGGAATTGATCTTCCATTTATAAAGGAAAACAGATAACAACTGTATCATAAATGCAAGCGAAATAAACGAGGATATGATTCCAATAACCGAATCCTCCAATCCCAAACTTCCGAGAAGCTTTGCCAAAAACGCATCCGCAACCAAAAGCGAAACAAGGTACTCAAACGTACATTGGGCAGCATATGCTTTTCGCGACCGCTTGTATTCTGGAGTGGAAAAATCTTTTTTCGGTGTTTCTAAAGACTTGATGTTTTTTTGTTCCATTGCTTCTGTTTCCTATTCGATAACCAAACTTTTTCAACGCTTGCTGTGTGAATCCTTTATCATTAGGTCCTCCGTATTCAAAACGGATAATATTTGGTCATTTTGCCGGTCATCTGATAAAGACTTTCGTGCTCGCCTCCGAGAAGTATGTCGATCATATCTCCGCCGCGCCTATGCTCTCTGCCCGCAAAAAAAAATTTTTCTCAACGGTTGCTACATGCTCCTGCCGTATTGGGCTCAACCAAATCAAAACGCAAATCCGTTATTTACGAAGTGATTATATATTATATCATATATCTTACAAAAAAGCAAGCGCTTTCCAAAATAATATTATTTATACCATCATCGCGCAACAAATCTCTGCTTTGTTTGCAGGAGAGCCTCTGCCATCTTTTCGGCAAGGATATTTTGTGGGGTCTCGTCGGTGTAGCCATCGAGCTCGCGCCATTCGATATTGATCATTTCGGTGCCTTCGATCCTTGTATATTCCTCCGCGAACGCTCGCAGATCGGCTTCGAATTCGCTTACATCGATCGGTTGCGTTCCGTCTTGTGTCTTCTTATAAAAGGTATACCCCAGGTCGGTCTCCGTGTAACCGTCATCTCCAATCAAAATATCGTAATCGCGCGACAGCATGAGCGGAACGGTATAGATCCATTCACCGCCTATCTCCCGAACAGTCGCAAAAAAGGTTTCGGTTCTTGCGGCACCGATACGGAAATTATAGCATCCGAACGGAGCATCATTCCCTGCCTTGCTGCGGTAGATTGCCCAATCGCCGTATCTTGTGTCATCTGTCCAGCCGGAATCAAAAAAACCGATCTTCTGTCCCGAGTAAAGATCGTACAGATAAAAAAACGAATTCCCCGCCGATCCGCCTGCATATCTTACGGCAACCTCGGGGATGCCGTCGGCAGTGACATCAAACAGTGCCACGCCCTCACAGCCCTCCACCATCATATAGCGATCCTCCGGATACTCGGCATTGGGATCGACCTCCACCGTGTAAGGATGCGCATGCAGAGTGGCAAGCAATGCTGTGAGAGGCTCTTTCCACTTCGCTTTTTCGGCATCGCTGACATACTCTGCTTTGGCGGACATCAAGGACGGCATCTCATAAAAATACACCCCATCCTCCACTGTTTCCCAACCGTCATCGGTGTCGGGTGCCGCTGTTGTTTCGCAACCAGACACGGTGGGGTCGTGTTTTCGTCCGTCCGGCCTGCCGGATACGGCCCACCGCATCAAAAGCAAGCTCAGCAAATTTGTTAATAAAGCTCTCATATTCCTGTCCTTTCATCATCAAGCACTACACAGTTGATCTGTCCGCTGTACGCGGTGCAGGCATCAATGGCAAGCAAGCCCTCTCTCGAATAGGGGGTATGGATCGAGCGGGGGCCAAACTCGCCGTCGCCCTTTCCGTCAATTTTAAAGTGTCCGTACGATGCGTGCCAATGCCCGCAAACGACCGTTTTATTCGGTTCACGGATGCCGTATTTCCACGCCATATCCATGCCATTGTACCATCTGGCGCGCTCCCATTCGTACACCGAAGCCGCTCGCCAATTCGGATCGTATGTATAGCCGCTCGGAAAGCCGGTACGCTGGGTACAGGGAAGATATCCATGCACAAAAACATAGCGGTCGGTCTCGTAATAATCGACGGCACGGCGGAGCAGAACGCTGTAAAAATCCGAATTCTTGACTCCCGTGACCAATTCAAATGGGTGATCGACCGCATATGCCTCGTCAAGTCCCGACAGTTGCAGGGCTGTAGACCACGTTCCGTTTCTCGTGTGATAGGACGCCCCCATGGCGAGATCCATTGGAAAGACGTTGCGCGACACGATATCATGCAACATGCGCGGCATAAGATCCTCGTGGTTTCCCAGAATATAGATCAACTCGTCCTTTCGCAAGAGCTCCGTCATAAAGGCTTGCAGCTCCACAGCCTCACCGCCGCGGTCGAACAGATCACCGCACACGATCAGCTTTTTGGGCTCCGCACCGTCGAAAAAGCCCTTTTCGGCAAGTGCCCGCCGCAGGGGTGTATAGAATCCGTGTACATCCGATACAACATAATATTTCATGAAATACCTCCTTTCCAAAGATCTCTTTTTACTTTTACAATCGGCTAAAAGACTACTTTCTTTGAAAGTTTTTGGAGATCCTTAAGAACCTTTTTTCAAAAAGGTTCTTAAGCGGGGTTTGGGGCAGCGCCCCAATATTCAACAATCACACTCACACAGCTCTCGCACGACCTCGCCCGCAAGGATGAGTCCTGCGACCGACGGGACGAACGAAACCGAGCCGGGGCTACGTTCTGCCGTTCCCGTCTCACTTTTTTTCGGCGGCTCGTCGGAAAAAACGACCTTAAGTTGTTTGATATCGCGTTTTCTCAACTCGTGCCGCATAACGCGCGCCAAAGGGCAGCCTTCGGTTTTGAACAGATCTTTCACGGCAAACCGCGTGGGATCAAGCTTGTTACCCGCACCCATGGCGGAGATCAGCCTGACCCCCGCACGGTTGGCTCTTACGGCAAGCTCGACCTTTGCCTTTACCGTGTCGATGGCGTCGATGATATAATCGTACCCGTCAAGCGGATAGTCGTCGGCATTCTCGGGCAAATAAAAGGTCTGATACGCTGTCACGCGGCAATCGGGGTTGATGTCCGCGATCCGCTCGCGCATGACCTCGACCTTTGCCCTTCCTACCGTGGACTGCAACGCCACGATCTGGCGGTTGATGTTCGAGCGCGACACCGTGTCGCTGTCAAACAGGTCGATCGCTCCCACGCCCGCGCGAGCCAACGCCTCGCAAGCGTATCCGCCAACGCCGCCAACGCCAAAAACCGCCACGTGCGCGCATTCTAATTTTTTCACTCCCTCCGCCCCAAGCAACATCTCGGTGCGGCTGTTTTCTTCTTTGTACGTCATATTTTTTCGTCAGAACCTTCTTGAAAGAAGGTTCCGACACCTCCAAGAACTTTTACAAAAATGGTTTAGCGTAATGCGGAAAGCTTGTGCGTTGTTTTGCAGCGCAAATACACGTCCGACACCTTTCAAAAACTTAAAACTTTTTATAGAGCAACCGATATCTGCCCATCACCAGATCGATGATCGTTTGTGTTCTCACCTTCATATTCACCTTACTTACCACTTCTCTCACGGTGGATTCGGTCAGCTCGGGAATATCAGATGCATACATGGGATACTCTTCCATCAAGTCATTAAAAAGCGAGATCAGGATATCCTTCGCTCCGGGCTTTGACGGATATCCGCGAGAGATCAAAGCCATATTATTGTCATAGTTTGGCGCAAAGCCGATCATCTCTCCCGTTTTGGTATCTCGCAACAGTCCAAAATTGTTTGTATGCCGATCCGGATTTGCGCAGACCGTATCCATAAAGATCATTTTGACATAATTGGAAATTGCCGTAGGGCAAAGCCTATTGAGTGCCCGGATCACATCCGAATAGTCTTCATTGTCACCCATAAAGGTGGATGCAGGTTCAAAATTGACAGAAGCCGCATCGGTAAAATCGAGCGATTTGATACACCCTTCGCCGCGTTCATAGACTGCCATGTTCATATCCAATGCTTTGCCAAGCTCATATACAAACAGCTCGGAGAAGAGCTCGTTATGTGTCGCTCTTTTATACATCCACCATTTCCCATTCCGAAGCTTCCAACATTTTTCAAAGCTTCCGACATTGGTAAGCTCGGGCGTTTTGGAGCGTTTGCTGTTTGCCGCACGGTTAAAGCTATCGTACGCCCCCTTCAAAGCCAGATTGGAAAAATAGTCATCGGAAAATCTGACATCATCATAGGTCAGATCGGAGCCGATCCCGCGTATCCAATAATTATCTGTTATCGTCGCGCCGTTCACGTGCAAAACCGTTGACACATCATCCCTTTCGACCAAACGAAGCGCTTTCTTCAAAAGCCGCGAATTGGCGCGGTGACCGTCAATAGCGCGCGTCTCAAGCCACAGATCGGCGTTTTGAATTTTACGGAGATAGAGAGGCAGCAACGTCTCATTTACAACGCGAAGTCTGTTGTTTTCCCAAACGGCAACAAGCGTTTCTCCGCTGAATATTTCGTAATCTCTCTTATCCATTCTGTGCCTCCTCCCGGCTCTCCTCATCGGGGATAAATTCCATAATATCATCGAGGGTACAGTTCAAGGCTCCGCATATTTTACCCAACACCTCTACCGTAACATTATTTCCGGCGCCCATCTTGCTGATTGTAAAATTGCTGACCCCCGCAAGCCGTGCAAGGTCTTTCTTTTTCATATCCTTATCGATCAACAATTTCCAAAGTCTTTTATAGCTTACTGCCATCTTACACCTCAAAATCATATTTTCATTCTGCTATGCTTATATTATACCACGCAACGGCACTGATGTCAACAAATTATTTTAGCGATTGCAAAATTATTTGTCGAATGAATCTATTTCCAAAAGATATCTGAAAACAAAAGCCGCCAAAAAGAAAATTATCTTTTTTGCAAGACCTTCTTTACAAAAGGCTTGAAAAGATGTATAATATAGGAAATGACGATTTCCTTTGAAAGGAACCCTGACCATGAATGATGAAAAATTGATTGAGCACTGCCTTGACTCCAAGCTGATCTACGACGGCAAGGTGGTGCATTTGTACGTTGACCGCATCTCACTCCCCAACGGTGCCGAGGGGGTACGTGAATATGTCAAGCACATCGGTGCCGTTGCCGTTCTGCCTCTCACCGACAAGGAAGAGGTGATCTGCGTGCGCCAATACCGCTATGCACACCGCGTTGTGATGACAGAGATCCCTGCGGGAAAGCTGGACAGCAGCGATGAAGATCACGTTGAAGCCGCTCTGCGCGAGCTACGTGAGGAGACGGGGGCTGTGTGTGAAAAGCTGACCTATCTTGGGCTGTTCCGCTCCACGCCCGCGATCTTGGATGAAAAGATCGACCTCTATCTTGCCGAGGGGCTGACCTTTGGCGAGTGCGACCCCGACGACGATGAATTTTTGGAGATCGTCCGCGTGCCGCTGTCCGAGCTTGTAGACCAAGTGCTTGCGGGTGAGATCACCGACGGCAAAACGCAGGTGGCGATCCTGAAAACCGCCGAGATCCTGCGCCGCAGACGGGAGGGCTTGGCATGACAAAGCGCAAGGTGATGATCCGAATCAAATCGGCGTGTCTCCAGCTGACCGAGCCGTTTTGGGAGGAAGAGACCGACGAATTTGACCCCGACGAGTGTCGGTTTGAGCCGTCCGAGGACGGAGAAATGCCCGAGCCGACCGAGCTTTTGACCGAAGGCTTGCTTGTGACCGACGAGCACCGCGTGGAATTGATGTATGAGGAAAGCGAAATGAGCGGCATGGCGGGCTCTGTGACCACCATCGGCTTTGACCGCTCGGCTCCCGGTTTGATCTCAATGATGCGCACGGGTCCTGTGCGTTCGGCGCTCGTGTTTGAAGCGGGAAAACGATATTCCAACGTCTACGAAACGCCCTTTTCCTCGTTTGATCTCTGCACGCATACCCTGCACATTGAAAACAAGCTTTTGACCGCAGGCACGCTCTCGCTGGAATATATCCTTTCCTTTCAAGGAACGCAAAGCGAGCATTGCAGCATGGAGATCTCGGTAAAGCCCGTGAAAAACCTGCTTTCCGAGCTGTAACCGCACGGCAAACGGCGGCTTCTTATAAGAATGTGAAACCCCCGACAGATTTTTGACGGTCTGTCGGGGGTTGCTATTCGATGAATTGGAAATTATCGTTGTTTTTTCTCTAAAAATCGTTATCTGTTTTTTAATTTTTCTACATTCTCCAAATAAATGGATACCTCTCCACATTTGGGGCAGATAGCCACTTTAGGTTGCTCCATTCTTCCACCCCACCATTTATTTTCATCATCTGTCAACACCAAACCATAGGCTGCACCTTTTACTTTAATACCACAATTTTCAATCATTGCAATATTGCATCTAATACACTTTCGCATAATAACCTCCAATTTTTATCTTTTATTTTATCGTCGGGTTCGCCTTTGTTTTACAAATGCACAGGGCGAGCCCATACCCCTGAAAATATACGAACGCAACCATAGGCTCCCTTGTGTAAAGGGAGGCTTAGCCTAAACCGATTATTTATCGTGTTGTTTTGATAATATGCAATTCAATTCATATAAAGCAGTCTTGTTGGAATCCCATTGCAATCTTTCTCTTGCTTCTTTGTATGGGAGCCAAACAAGTTCTGTATGTTCATGTGATAAAACAAGCTCGGCGTTACATTCAAAGCCGAATGAATATTCGGGAATGACATACATATCATCAGACCAACCATAAAGGTGTCTGCGAGGGAATATTTCAACGGGAATGTGGCACATTGACTTTAATGAAATAATATTATCTATAGCTATACCGCCCTCTTCCATTATTTCTCTTTTTGCCGCATCTTCGGGAGTTTCTTTATCTTCGCCGCCACCGGCAATAAATTGCCATTGATCATAATCCGAGCGATGTAAAACACAATATATAGGCATTCCGTTTTCATATTTATATGGGATTGCAAGTATTTGAAATGGTGCT
>JAFTXB010000279.1 GCA_017461825.1 Clostridia bacterium | reverse complement strand
CAATTTGCAATCTGGTCGATTCCCTTTGATATAAGAAAAAGTTTTTTTGTCAGAAACTTCTTAAAAGAAGTTTACGAAAACTTCAAGAACTTTCAAAAAAGGGATCATGCGAGTATGATGGGATGTTTGATCGCTTTATCCGAGTGATTGCTCCGAAAAAAGCTGTGACCCCAAAACCCGAAAGAGCCCATCGGCTGTCGCCGATGGGCTCTTTCGGGTTTATTCTTTTACTTTGATATTCAAATTTCCGCTGACGCTTTCGGCATTTACGCGAGACGTACCGCCGCCGGCGATATAGCTCTCCCCGCTTTGCGTCATGGCAATGTCACTTGAAAGCTTTCCGCTGGCAGTTTCCCAATCCAAAGTCATAGAAACGTCCTTTGGAAAGCACAGCTTTATATCCGCGCTGACCGTTTCGATATCGACCTCTGCGGGGCAGATATCCCCCATCAAAAGGATCGAGCCGCTTGTACTGTCCGCCTCAAAAGAGTTGTGCAGCGTTCCGTTGTACACCACCGCTCCGCTGACCGTTTCGGCGCTGAATGCAAGCATGTCACATTCCTCCGCGATAAAATTGCCCGATACCGTTTCCAATGAAAAGCTCTCTGCCTTGATATTCTCCAGCATAATATTGGAGGAGACCACCGAAAGCTCGATATCCTCCATTTTTTCGAGCAGCGTTTCGGGGATGCGAACGGTCAATACCTTGTTGCGATCCTCGGCACTCATATTGAAATAATACGACGATTTGCGGTACTTGATAGAAAGCGTTTTTCCGTTGTCGCTCACCCGCCAGCGAAGCTTGACCGATTCGTGAAGCTCATCCTCGGATTGCTCGGTGATCGAAATATAGCTGTCCTGACAGGATTGCAGTGTGACCATGCCGTCGATCCAATCGATCTCGATCCGTGTTACCGTGTCATACGGCACTGTTGCGCTGCCGATCTCATATCCCGTTTCGTCGTAACGGTAATCGTTCCAGCCAAAGGTCCACTTTCCATCGGCAACCACTGCGTTGAGAACGCCGAGCAAAACGGCAACGGCGATAAGACCGCCCGCAACTGACGCGGTAATGATGAGGATCCGTTTCAAAAGCTTCGTGTTTTTCATAAAGAGTGTCCTTTCTTATTGCAAAGCGCCGATACGGTCGGCGGTAATGACGTTCTCAAGCGTATAGAGCAGCAGCACGCGATCGGCACTGTACTGTCTCGCATAGGCACTGACATTGGTAAAATCGGTGCGTGCGGACGAAAGATTGAGCAAAATGAGATCAAAATGCTGTGCCAAAAAGGGGCATAACGAATTGGCAAAGCTATCCTTGAACAAAACGAGACGGGGACGCGGCTCCGATGTGTTTTTTGTAACCGTTACAACGTCGTGCGTGCCGTCAAGAAACGCCGCGTATTTGTCCTTTTTGAGAAGGCAGTCCTCGTTGTAAAAGCCGTTCAAGGATTTCCCGTCGGCAATGACGGAAAATTCACCCTCATTGTAAAATCGCCAAAATTCCACGCTGTCGGGAGCAACCCATTTCATGCCGCCTGCCGACCAAAGGGTGCCGTAAAACGAGGTCGAAACGACCTGTCTTTCAAAGGCTTCGATGGGAATGATCTCCGTCTCCATCCCCCACTCACGCATCAGCGCGGCATACGCGTAATAAGCACCGAGCGTGGTCCAATGGTGGTCGGTTCGGTAATAGACATATTCACCGTTGGCATAGCGTTGGCGGAACTCGGGTAACAGATCGACAGTCGAGACGCTTTCGGAAAGAGAGCCGTAAAAGCTGTTCGAAATTCCCGTGCTGATCTCCGCGGGATAGTCAAATGCTTCTGCCGCCACGTCGATCGGACGCGGGGTAAGCATCACGGAAAACGGGACCGTTAATGAAGCGTCCACCCGCTCAATGGCATCAACCGCCGCGCGGAGCACCTTCGGGTCGGGCAGATCCATGTCATTCGTAACGCCGCCGTTGCCCCGCCTGATGTCAAACAGCCGCCTTGCCAGTTGTTGATTCTTGCCCAAGAGAATGCCGTTGTTTTCGCCCTTTCCTTGCAGGTATTCAACCATTCCCTTCCAGCCCACAAATCCGTCGCGCAAAGGAAATTGATCGGCAAAATACACATTCACCGCATCGGAATAGGCACCCGAGAGCAAGGAATCGACCGAAAACGCAGGGAAAGTGCGCAAGGAACGGTTTTCCTCATCGGAAAAGGCTTTGTCGGGAATGATCCAAAAAGCCAACGCGATCCCAAATATCAACAAAAGAAAGATCGATACTGTAGCAATATTCGCAATCTTTTTCATGCTTTTGCCCCCCTTTTCAGAACTGCGTATAAGCAAACGGACTAAAGGTGGAATCGACCAGATATGCCGTACAAAGCAGAAGCACGAGCGCCGAAAGCACGGGGCGCAAAAGGGGCGCTTTGGCAAAGCGGGTCTGCACAGTGTCCCAAAGGCGCTTTGGCAGAGGGGTGGCACCGAAAGCGGCAAGCAGAATCAGCGGCAGCAGCCGCCTGAGCTGATACAAGGCTGACGGCTGTGTCAAGCCGACAACGCCAAACCCAAACATTGCCCGAAAGCAAGCCCAGCCCGCCAAAAGATCCACATGCGAGAAAATGAGAAAGCCGAACATGACCAACAGCACTGTGTAAGCATGACAAAAAATTGACGGCAGCTTTTCGAGGATGCGATGCAAAAAGGCTTTTTCCGCAATGAGGATCACACAAAAATATACGCCCCACAGCAAAAAATTCCAGTTGGCACCGTGCCAAAAGCCTGTCAAAAACCAAACAACTGCAAGATTGAGATATTGGCGCGCCCGTCCCTTTCGGTTTCCGCCAAGCGGAATATAGAGATATTCGCGGAACCACGAGGAAAGCGAAATATGCCAACGGCGCCAAAACTCGGTGATGCTTTTTGAAATATAGGGGTAATTGAAGTTCTCGGGAAAGCGAAACCCAAACATACGCCCAAGCCCAATTGCCATATCCGAATAGCCCGAAAAATCGTAATACAGATGCAACGTAAACAAAATTACCGTCATCCACGCGCCAAGCGTTGTGGGGGAAAGCTCGGCGGCGGCTCTGTAATACTCATATCCTGCCGCCAAAGGGTCTCCGATCAAAACCTTTTTGGCAAGTCCCGCGCAAAAGCGCGTCACACCCTCCGCAAAATCATCGGTATGTTCCGAGCGGTGTGCAAGCTGTTCGTCGATGTCATGATATCGGACGATCGGCCCCGCAATGAGCTGTGGAAACAATGTCACAAAGGTGCCAAACGAAACATAATTTTTTTGCAATCGGCAATCGCCCCGCCAAAGATCGACCGTATAAGAAATGATCTGAAAGGTGTAAAATGAGATCCCGATCGGAAGGGTCAAGCCCTCGATAACGGGGAGCGTGACAAACGGCAGGCGCGACAGATTTTCGGCAAAGAAATTATAATACTTGAAGAAAAACAGAAAGAAAAGATTGACCGAAACCGACAGCACCGCCGCGCGCTTGGCGCCTCTTGGGTTATGATCCCGATTGCGCTCGATGATAAAGCCAAAGCCATATGCCGTTGTGATGGACAAAACCATCAAAAGCAGGTAGATCGGCTCTCCCCAGCCGTAAAACAGCAAGCTGACCGCAAACAGCACCGCGTTGCGCCAACGCCGTGGACCCAAATAGTAGCACAGCAGGGTGATAGGAAGATAAGCAAACAAAAAAATCAAGGACGAAAAAACCATTTTAAGTTCCTTTTTCATTCCCGAAGCGCAAATATGCACTCCTGTTATATTATACAGTATCTGCGTTTCTTTGTCAATGAATTCTGCGTGAACAAAAAGAAAATTTGGAAGAAAGTAGCATTCTGTCGAAAAAGCACATAGCCTATAAGTGGATCACCATATGGAAAGGACGAAAACGTATGAACGCATTGATTTGCTTAAAAGATATTGCGGTTGGTGAGCGGGCGTTGATTTGCGAATTAAAAAATCCCCCCGCCCTGCGCCGCCGCTTGCGTGACATGGGAATGATAGAAGGCACAACACTCGAATGCATTGGAAAAAGTCCGAGCGGAGATCCGTCGTCGTATCTCGTACGGGGAACCGTGATCGCGATCCGCGCAATCGATGCCGCAGAAATTACGGCAATGCGCACGCCAAACAAGGAGCCAACGCCATGGGATTGACCAAAAACGCGGTAGGAAAACGCGCCGCCGATGCCCCTCTTTCCATTCAGCGAAAAGGCCTGAAAGACCGTGTTGTGGCATTGGCAGGCAACCCAAACGTTGGAAAAAGCACGGTGTTTAACGCACTGACGGGAATGAATCAACACACGGGAAACTGGCCCGGGAAAACCGTGACAAACGCGCAAGGCCATACACGTTTTGCCGATCGCAATTACCTTTTGGTTGATATTCCGGGAACCTATTCTCTTCTTCCCCATTCCGCCGAGGAGACCGTAGCGCGCGATTTTATCTGCTTTGGTGAGCCGGATGCCGTAGCGGTCGTATGTGACGCGACAGCGCTCGAGCGCAATCTCAATCTGGTCTTGCAGATCATGGAGGCACATCCTCACGTGGGGGTGTTTGTCAATTTGATGGACGAAGCAAATCGAAAAAAAATACGTGTTTATCTGCCCCTTTTGGAAAAGCGTTTGGGAATTCCCGTTGTGGGAACCGTTGCAAGAAAGAAAAAGAGCCTGCTCTGCCTGCTGCAAGCGATCGAAACCGAATTGACCGCTCCGCAAGCCGCACCGCGCGCGCGTATCCCCTATCCGCAAGTGATCGAGCAAGCGTTGGCGTATCCTATGCAGATCCTGAAGCAGCGCGACATTGGAGAGCTCGATGCGCGTTGGCTGGCATTGAAGCTGCTCGACCGCGATGAAGAGCTGATCGCCTCGCTGAAAGCCTATCTCGGCAGAGATCTTTTTGCCGATGCCGATCTGTATATCGCCTTAAGCACAGCGAAAATGCTCCTGAACGATGCGGGAATTGACCGCGACGGGCTGCATGATCTGATCGCGACCGCAACGGTGGAATTTGCAGAAGAAAGTGTGCGCGGGGTAGTTGTTTATGAAAAGCAGCCCTACAGCACGCTCGACCGCAGGCTTGACAGACTCTTTACGGGACGGCTGACGGGATACCCCGTGATGCTTCTGTTTTTGGCATTTATTTTTTGGTTGACCGTTGCGTTTTCCAATATTCCTTCACAAGGACTGTCCAATATATTATTTTCGCTTTTGGATAGGCTTTCGGAATGGCTGTCATCCATCAACACACCCGAATGGCTGCGCGGTGTATTGATCGACGGAATATTGCGTGTGCTGTGCTGGGTGGTTTCGGTCATGCTGCCGCCAATGGCGATCTTTTTTCCGCTGTTTACCCTTCTTGAGGATGCGGGGTATCTGCCGCGCGTGGCATATAACCTTGATCGCCCGTTTGCAAAATGTAACGCCTGCGGAAAACAGGCGCTTACCATGTGGGTGGTTGACATTCGTATGCAAAAAATCGTGATAAAATAATCAACCGTACCACGCGGTTGAT
>JAFTXB010000278.1 GCA_017461825.1 Clostridia bacterium | reverse complement strand
GAGAAAAGGGGTCTCCCCCGCACCCCCTCTACCAAAAGCTTTTACTCAAAAAAGGATTGGTGGGGATTTTTTAGTGAGTGCGTTCGTCGTTTGTATCGGCATTTTTTGTAGGGGACGGGCTTGCTCGTCCCGTAACAAACGCCTATCGCCTATAATATGGCTTTTATTTCTCGTAACGGGACGTCGAGTTCTCGCTACGGCTCGGTCACACTCGCGTTCTGACATCACACTGTGATGTCATTCATTACGCTCGTGTCGCTTCGCTACGCCGTCCCCTACAAAGATTGTGCGGTTTTCGGTATTATGCCAAAGGGGTGGCGTTTTCATTTGCAGCGGAGATAAACAGATCCTTTATATCGACGTTTAACACTTTGGCGATCATAAAAACCTCCTTGTCGCTTGCAATGCGAATCTGTCCTTCAAGCTTTGAGTAGCTTGTTGGGTTTATATCCAATCCTTGTATCTGCAAGGCGGCAATAAAATCCTTTTGCTTAATCCCTTTTTTCTTTCGCAAAAGCTCCACGTTTTTTCCAATCATATTACAGTCGCCATAGCTTTTTGATCTGGTTTTCACGATACTCATTTCCTTTTAATTCTTTTTTAGAAATTATATCACAAAAACCTCTTGACAAAATTCCAAAACAGAATTATAATATAAAAAAGGTAAAAAGGAGGATCAAAAATGAAAAATATAATAAAAGAATTGTGGTATGGTAATGCTTTGCCGAATCAGGGAGAAATGAATGCCGAATATCGAGCATTATTGAGGGAATATATACGGTATTCCGAGAAATATGAGCCTATGCTGAGCAAAGAAACGTTTGATTTGATTTGTGAGCAAAAAGAGATTGCTTCGCAAATGGGCGGGGCACTTGAAGCCGAAGCCTTTGTAAAGGGATTTTGCTTGGGTGCGCGGTTGATGATTGAGGTGTATCGTAATGACGAGTAAAATTTTGAGTGCAGAAACGCAAAAAAGGATGCTTAAAAGTTTTGAGGGGTTCCAAGGGGAACTTTTTTAAAAGTTCCCCTTGGCGCATCCCCCGCGTCTTTATTCTTTCACGATCTGCAATGCTTGACCGTAGACGGTTTTGCTTGCGGCGAGGACGGGGGAGGGGGAGAGAAAATCGAGGGTGTTGCCGTTCATGTCGGAGATGATACCACCGGCTTCGGAGATCAGGAGCGAGCCTGCGGCGATATCCCAGGGCGAGAGACGGTATTCAAAAAAAACATCGATACGTCCTGCCGCAACGTAGGCAAGGTCGAGAGCCGCAGAGCCGCCGCGGCGGAGATCCCCGCAGGCGAGAAGCAGCTTTTTGCAGAGCGCAAAGGTTTTGTCAGCAAAGAATTCCTTGTCGTAGGGGGCAGTACCAAAGGCGGCGAGAGCACGATCGAGTGGGCGTGTAGATGCGTGGATCGGCTTGCCGTTGCAAAAGGCGCCCTTTCCAAGCTCGGCGGTGAAAAGATCACCCAGATAGGGATCATAGACCGCGCCAAAGACAGCCACGCCTTTTGAAAAGAGTGCCAGCGAGATGGCGGAGTGACGGTAGTCGCAGATAAAGTTAGTTGTGCCGTCGATCGGGTCGATGATAAAGCAGTGTTCGGCTTTGATCACAGCAGGATCGTTTTCTTTTTCTTCTGCAATAAAGACGGCATCGGGAACAAGAGTTTTGATACCGTTCATCAGAAAATCCTGCACACGTACGTCAAAAACCGTTACAAAATTGGCACTTCCCGGTTTTGCGGTCACATTTTCGTCGTTGTCAATGTCGTGCGCCGAGAGCATGATCTTGCCGGCTTGGCGCATCAGATCGAGCAGAGCTTCATACAATGGTTGATACTTCATAGTTTTTCGTCTCCTGTATTAAAATAGGCGTCGGCTTGGGCGCGAGAGGTAAAGGTAAAGACCTTTACGTGCGGATATTTTTCAAGCAGGGCAAGAATTTTGGGGCGGTTTTCAAGGGCGAATTGCTTGATGTATTCCATAAATTCGGGGTCGAACTCGGTTTCGATCCATGGCATATCTTCGCGGGGCTTGCTGATGCGAGCGCGCACACCGTCAAGACAAACGTCAAGCGGATAGTCAAGGAAAAAGACGGTGTCACACGCCAAAAGCCGCATTTCCATTGTGGAATTGTAGTTTCCGTCAATGATAAAAGCGTCGGTTTCCAGAATTTTTGCAAGACGTGCGCGGAAAATTTCTTTCGGAACGGTCGTTTTATCGGCGTTCCAGTAGAGCATGTCGAGGTAGTAGAGCGGTAAGCCTGTCCGATCGCGCAGAATGCGGGAAAAGGTGCTTTTTCCGCTTCCCGGGCAGCCGATGACCATCACTTTTTGCATTTGAACCCCCCTTTTTTTTCGTGTGTTTTTACGGTATTATTATAGCAGATACGCCCGATAAAGTCAATACGCGGTGTCAAAAAGAATAAAAACGCACCCAAAAAAGAAAAAGAGTGATAAAAACTGCCCCAGCGGAAACCCGTTGAGGCAGGAAAGTTGTTTGATTATACGCGGAACATCATGTCCCCGTAGGTGGGTACGGGCCAGGATTTTGAGGACGTGAGCTGTTCCATTGCGTCAACGGCCTCGCGGAGCTCGCTCATAAGAGGCAGAACGCGGGAGCAATAGCACTCGGCGCGGTCGCGCGCGCTTTGAACCGATGCCGCTTCGGTTTCCACTTCGCGCAAACGCTCCACTGTGCTGTAGGCTTTTGCGTTCAGCTCGGAGAGGCGGCGGATGATGTCCTTTTCCACGGCGCACGAAACATCGGGGCAGACAGCCAGCTTTTTGGCGGCGGAGTCGGCGATCTGCGCAATATATCCTTCAACAGCGGGGATATAGTCACGCGATGCCATAACGATCATCGTCAGTGCTTCGATGTTGACGATTTTGGCGTAATTTTCGAAATAGATCTCTTCGCGGGAGCGCATTTCGGTCTCGCTCATGACACCCATTGAGGAAAAGAGCTTGACGTTTTTGGGATCCATAAAGGTCTTGTAAGCATCGACCGAGTTTTTGAGGTTGGAAAGTCCGCGCGCGGCAGCCTCTTTTTCCCACTCCTCGGAGTAGCCGTTGCCGTCGAAAATGATGCGATGGTGTGCAACAAAGGTATCTTTGATGAGCTTTGCCACGGCAACGTCAAAGTTGACCGCACTCTCCAGCGTATCGGCAAATTGGCGGAACACCTCCGCGACAGCCGTGTTGAGCACGGTGTTGGGCATGGCGATATTTTGCGACGATCCCAGCATACGGAACTCAAATTTGTTACCCGTAAACGCAAAAGGCGACGTGCGGTTGCGGTCGGTGGTATCCTTGCGGAAGACCGGAACCGTGGGGATGCCGAGATCCATCATAGCCGCCTCGGCTCCGTGATAGGAGGTGCCCGTAACGATCGACTTAATAACGGCATCGAGCTCCTCGCCCACAAAGATGGAAACGATGGCGGGGGGAGCTTCGTTGGCGCCCAAACGGTGATCGTTGCCTGCAAACGCAACCGAAATGCGCATCAGATCCTGATATTCGTCCACAGCCTTAACGATTGCGGCAAGGATCAGCAGGAATTTGACATTATCCTCGGGGGTTTTTCCGGGATCGAGCAGATTTTTGCCGTTTGCTGTAAGCGACCAGTTGTTGTGCTTTCCGCTGCCGTTAACGCCCGCGTAAGGTTTTTCGTGCAGCAGGCAGACCAGCCCGTGGCGCTCGGCGATCTTTTTCATATATTCCATGGTCAAAAGGTTTTGATCCACGGCGATGTTTGCGGTGGCATAAATGGGAGCCAGCTCGTGCTGTGCGGGGGCAGCTTCGTTGTGTTTGGTCTTGGCGTTGATGCCCATTTTCCAAAGTGCCTCGTCGAGATCCGACATAAAGGCGGCAATGCGTGTTTTCAGCGGCCCAAAGTAATGGTCCTCCAGCTCCTGCCCTTTCGGTGCGGGGGCACCGAAGAGCGTGCGTCCCGTGTACACCAGATCCTTGCGGCGGTCGTACATGGCTTTGTCAATGATAAAATACTCCTGCTCGGCACCCACAGTGATGTCAACGCGGCGCGAATTGGTATCACCGAACAAACGTAAAATGCGCAACGCCTGCGTGTTCAGCGCGTCCATGGAGCGGAGCAGAGGGGTTTTGGAGTCGAGCGCCTCGCCCGTGTAGGAGCAAAAAGCGGTGGGAATGTACAGCGTGCCGTCCTTGACAAAAGCGTAAGACGCGGGATCCCAAGCGGTGTATCCTCTCGCCTCAAAAGTGGCGCGCAAGCCGCCGGACGGGAAGGACGACGCATCGGATTCACCGCGGATCAGCTCTTTCCCCGAAAACTCCATCACGACCTTGCAATTTCCAACGGGAGAGATAAAAGCGTCGTGCTTTTCAGCTGTGACACCCGTGAGAGGTTGGAACCAGTGTGTATAGTGTGTTGCGCCCTTTTCAACCGCCCAATCCTTCATGGCGTTTGCCACCACGTCGGCAATTGTCGGATCAATGGTTCTGCCGTTTGCAACGGTTTTCGTGAGCGACTTGTAAACCTCTTTCGGGAGGCGCTCGCGCATGACGTCATCATTGAATACCATTGCGCCAAAAATTTCGGAAACGTTTTTTACCATAACTCGTTTTTTTCCTTTCCCGTGCTTGGAATTTGGAGTGTTATTTTACTATTATATATCAAAAACCCTCATTTGTCAAGCATTTTCTGAAAAGCGGTGTATGGGGTTTGGTAGTGTTTTGTGGGGGAGACCCCTTT